>JACQVE010000168.1 GCA_016209965.1 Gemmatimonadota bacterium
GTGGTGGCCTTCTGGTCCCGGTTCTGCGCCCCCGCCCTCTGGCAGCTCGAGCCGCTCGAGCGACTGCACCGCGCCTTTGCGGGGCGCGGCATCCGGCTCTTGACCATCACGGCGGAACCGCCTTCCTTCGAGATGCGCAAGTTCCTCGTGGAACGCGGGCTGACGTTCCCGGTCTTCCACGACACCCGGGGCGAGGCGGCGCGGGCCTTCGGGCAGTGGAGCACGCCCGAATACTACGTGCTCGATGCCTCCGGCCGCGTCCGATTCCAGCTCAGCTCGCTGGAAGAGATCCCGAGGCAGGTGGCCGCGCTCCAGGTCCAGCCGGTGCTGGCGCGCTCGGGAAGCCGACCGGCTCGACCCGCCGCAACCTCCGGACGTTGAGCGTCTGGCGATGGCCCGCGTGGAGGTCCTGGTATGCTGGTCTTGCCTGAGAGCGGCCCATGCCGGCCGCGGGGCCCGTGACACGGACGCGCGCGCTGCCGATGCTGCTGCTCGCATGCCTGGGGTGCGGGGCAGACGACGGTGCGCTGCCGGGCCGCGAGGCCGCCCGGACTGCACCGGCAGTTGCTCGGCAGCGGGCGCCCCAGCTCGAGGCGGGCAGCGAGCCGCGGGACACGCTGCCGCTGCGGCGCGCCTTCGGCGACTCGCTCGCCTTCGGCTGGATCTCCGGGCTTTGGATCGCGGGAGAGAACCTGCTGGTGTCCGACCCGCAGACGAGTCCGCACCTTCTGCTGATCGATCGCCGAAGTGGCGCCATCCGCAAGCGCTTCGGGCGCCACGGTCGGGGACCACGGGAGTTTCAAGATCCGGTGTGGGCCGTGCCAGTCCCTGGGGACCCCTCGCAAGTCTGGGTCTACGACTTCCAGAACAAGCGCCTGGCGCTCCTCCGGCCGGATGCGCCCGACGACGGAGTAGTAGAAAAGGAGCTGCCGCTCCTCGCGGGGCTCTCGCTGAGCAGCCCGGTCTGGACCGGCGACCGTATCGTGAGCAACGGCCTCTTCCCCGACCACACGCTGACCGTGCTGGACCGAACGGGCAGGATAATCTCCAGCATTATCGCGGATCCGCCTTACTCCGCCCGGGAAGTGCCGCACGGCGTGGGACGAATGCTGCTCAACCGCAGCTTCCTGGCCGTGCACCCCGGGCTGGAGCGCCTGGCGCTCAGCTATCAGTACAGGAGCCGCGTGGACTTCTTTACCGCCGCGGGCGAGATGTACGCGTCGACCACAGGCCCGCGCCCGGTCACGCCCCGCTACCACGTGGCCGACGGCCGCCATTTCTGGGATCCCGGGAGCGAAATGGCGTACGCGGGCGCGGCCGCCGGCAGCCGTTTCGTCTACGCGCTCTTTTGCGGCTGCCGCCTGGGCCAGAACGGGCAGAGCAGCCTGCCCGCGCGCATCCACGTCTTCGATTGGGAGGGCCGCTTCCTGGAAGAGCTGGCGCTGGACCGGCCCGTCATCCAGTTCACCGTCTCAGCGGGAGACTCGCTACTCTACGCCTCGTTCCAGGACCCCTACCCGCGCGTAGGCGAGTGGGCGCTCCCCGCGCGCCTGCGCCGGAGCAGCCGACCGGAGGAACGCCCCGCCGGAACATGGTTCCAGAAGCCGCTCAGCACGGCTGGAAGCTGGTAGATCCAACTGAGCCGGGAGGGCAAGCAATGACGCGCTACACGGAGTCGGGCGGCGAGCCCTGGTCACAGGATGATCCTCAGGACGCAAGGAGCCACTCATGCTGTCGACCCAGCGCTCTCGCAGGTTTGCCGGCGCCGGTTTCCTCGTGGTGGCGGGCCTGCTCGGGCCGGTCTCCGCCGACCTGGACCAGCTTGCCGCCGCGCCCGATGCAGTAATAAAGGTGCAGAACGCGTGCGGATCCGGCGGCGGGACGTGCGAGTTTTCTCCCTACCAGATCTGCACGGACGGAACCGTCAAGTACCTCGACCACATCTGCCTCGAAGGGTGCGGCGGCCCGATCGACGGGTGAGGCAGTTGCCGTGCGGCCCGCACGCCGCCGGAAGCGAAGTTAAGCCGTGAAAGCGAAGTTAAGCCGTGAATGTGAACGGGCCAGGAGCTCGCCGCCCATGGCCTTCGAACACGCGCTGCGCAACGGAGCCGGCGCGAGGAAGAGCAGGTCACGCCATGCTGCACTCTGAGATCGTGAACGCGTTGCGGGCGCCAGTTCTGGCGCTCCCAGGGAGCGGGCCGGCCGCGGGCGCCGCGGCTCGCCTGGCGGCGCTCCGCATCTCGGTCCTTTACCTGGCGCTCGCCGGCCTGTGGGTGTTCGGCTCGCCGCCCGTGCTGGGCGCGCTACTGCCCGCGTCGTCCGGGCCGGGTGCGAATGTGAGCCTGAGCGGCTGGCCGTTCCTGCTCCTGACCGCGCTGCTCGTCTATCTGCTGGTGCGCCACCACCTTGGCCGGCTCGAGGCGTCTTCACCGAGCCGCGGCAGTGACACCCTCGAGCCCGCTCTGTTCGCCACGGACGCGGAAGCCGTGGTGGTTGCCGATGCCGCCGATGGCCGGGTGCTGCAGGTCAATGCACGGGCGGAGGCGCTCTTCGGATTCGCCGCCACCGAGCTGGTAGGCCGCGCGCTGTCCCACCTGGCGCCGCCCGAAGATGCCGAGCGCTGCTGGCGCGCCATCCAGGAGGACGCGCAGGCAGGCCGCTTTGCCACGGCGGAGCTCGTGCTGCGGCGTAAGGATGGGAGCGCCATGCCGGTCGAAGTGCTGGCCACGCCGGCACGGGTGGCCGGCGCGAGGGTCGTACAGGCGATCTTCCGCGACATCAGCGAGCGGAAGCGGCTCGAGGAGCGACTCTTCCAGTCCCAGAAGATGGAAGTCGTGGGGCGGCTGGCGGGCGGCATCGCGCACGATTTCAACAACGTGCTCACCACCATCAAGGGGTACACGGAATTCCTGATCGATGACCTGGATCCCCGCGATCCGCGGCGCGAAGAGGTGGAGGAGATCCGACGAGCGGCGGACCGCGCCTCTGCGCTGACGCGGCAGCTCCTGGCCGTGAGCCGCGAGCAGGTGCTGGCGCCCGAAGTGTTCGACCTGAACGGCGTCGTCTCAGAAATGGGAAAGATGCTCCACCGCGTGCTGGGTGAAGACATCGAGCTGCGCACCGAGCTGGACCCCACGTCCGCACCGATCCGGGCGGACCGCGGCCAGATCGAGCAGGTGCTGCTCAACCTGGTGGTCAATGCGCGGGACGCCATGCCCTGGGGCGGCAAGCTGTCCATCCGCACGGCCAGCGCGGACACGGATCCAGAGGGGCGCGGGCGCGGCGAGGTAGAGGGCGGCCGCTGGGTCGTCTTGGCCGTGGCCGATACAGGCGAGGGCATGACGCCGGAGACGCTCTCGCACGTGTTCGAGCCTTTCTTCACCACCAAGGAGAAGGGCACGGGCCTGGGCCTCTCGACGGCCTACGGCATTGTCAAGCAGAGCGGCGGCCACATCTGGGTGTACAGCGAGCAGGGGAAAGGTACGACATTCAAGATCTACCTGCCGCGCGTGGAACACATGACCGCGGAGCGGGAGGCACAGGTCTCAGCGCAGCTCCGGGGCACTGAGACTGTGCTTGTGGTCGATGATGCCTCGGCCGTGCGGAGCGTGGCGCGGCGCGCCCTCGAGGACGGCGGCTACACGGTCCTGGAAGCTGAGAACGGGTGGGAAGCCACGCGGCTGGCGCGCGAGCACGGCGGCCCGATTCACCTGCTCCTGACCGACGTGGCTATGCCGGACATGGGCGGCCGTCAGCTCGCGGAACGGGTAGTGCAATCGCGGCCGCAGCTCAAGGTGCTGTACATGTCTGGTTTCGGCTTCGAGGCTGCGCTGCGTCACGGCGCGCTCGACGCCGGCACCCCGTTTCTGGAGAAGCCATTTACGCCGGAGTCCCTGGCGTTCAAGCTGAGGGAGGTACTGGACGGGCCGGGCTGTGAGAACGGCCGTGAGGAGAGCGCGAGCGGCCAGAGCCGCCTCTGAGCCGGAAGGCAGAGCGGGCTAAGCCCTACTGCTTGGGTTGCTCTGCCGCCTTCTCCGCCTCGATACGGACGAGCCGTTCCTCCATCTCGAGCTGGAACTTGAGCGAGGCTACGCCCTCGCGCAGGATCCTCGCCTTAGTGCGCTGGCCGCTGCCCCGCCCTGCGGCAATTTCCATCCCGCCCGCAAGCTGCGACTGGTGATCGAATCCGGTGCTCAGGAATTGCCTCTTGAGCTGCGTCAGCGCGCGCCTCAAGGGTACGATCAGGGGCTCGGGGTTGGCCTTGGTGGTGGCAATTTGCTCGACCAGGCTGTGGACGCGGTCCAGCCGGCGCGTCAGCTCCTCGATGGTCGCCAATCTTTGCTGGGCGCGCGCACTGAGCTTGCCGGCCATGGCGGAACCCGGAATTGGGCGGGAGTCGGGGTGCGGCTCACCGGCCCATACCCTGGTGGTGCGGGGCGGTTCCCGGAGGAAGGGGCCCGCGGCGGTCCCCTCGGGTCGGGCGCCGAGACCACCCCGCACGGGGCGTCAGGCTGGCGCACTTCTTGCCCCCAGGCGCTCGACCGGGTCGACCCAGGTCGCCAACACGCGCGGAGCTATGCGACTTCTCCTCGCCGTGACTATTCTCGCCCTGGATTTCTGGGCGATCTTTTCCGTGCTGGGCAGCCGCAGCGCTGGCTTTCGCAAGCTGCTGTGGACCGCGGGGATCATGCTCTTCCCCGTGGTTGGCTTCCTGGCCTGGCTGTTGGCCGGCCCCAAACCGGCGCCGCAGGGCTGAGCCATGGTGCCCGTGGACTCCTCCATCCTGCTGGTCGACGATGACCCCCACGACTTTTCATCGGCCGCGCTACGCGGGGCTGCCCGCGGCCTGAGCGTTCAACGGTGGCTCGGGCTGGGGCTGGGTGAGAGCGAGTCCAGCGCGGGCGGGGGCAACGAATCCCGCCTGGATCCGGACACCGAGTCCACGGGCACGCCGAGCAGCCGGTCCGCGGGTCGCTGGGGCGTAGCGGCTGCCGGGGGTGTCTCCGGCCGAGCGGCGGGAGTTGCTGCATCCCGGCCGCCGGGCCGCGGGAATACCGGCGGCTCACCGCCCTCGGGCGCCAGTGCCGCTGCCGTGTAGCGGCTGCCGGGGTTCCAGAGAATCCAGTCCTCGAGTCCCACGTCGTAGACGGCCTCGATCTGGGCCCGCACTTCCGCAGGCCCGTATCGTGGCGCACCCAGCGTGAAGTCCTGGAGCCAGGGCCGGATCTCCGCCGCGCTGTCACCCTCCGGCGTGCGCCGCAGCGCGTATTCCATGGCCGTCCTCACCGTTTCATACGGCCGGGCGTTGGGGTACGGGATGCCGTACGAGCCCCGGGCGAAGTGCGACGGGTAGACCATGGGCAGCAGCACGTCCGTCGCGTCCACCATGAGCTCCCAGCGTTGCCCGATGCCCATGTCATCCCGCGCCGAGACCGTCAGGCCGAACACATCGGCCGTGACCGCGGCGCCCAGCTCCGCAAGCTGCTGGCGGGAATAGTGCAGGAACTCGCGGATCGCCTGCTCCCGCGTACGACCCGCCTGCGCAGGGAAGACCGCCGTCGCCAGGTAGGACTTGGGCACGTCCGGAAAGCGCACATAGTCCCACTGCACTTCGGAGAACCCGAGCTCGATCGCCTCGCGGGCCAGTGCGATGTTGTAGTCCCAAACCTCGCGGTTGAACGGGTCGACCCAGAGATCGCCGTGGTGGTCCCGCCAAACCAAGCCGTCAGCCCGGCGAATCGCCCACTCCGGGCGCCGCAGCGCCAGCACCGGATCCTTGAAGACGACGATCCGGGCAATCGCGTACACTCCACGCTCCCGGAGCCTCGAAAGCACGCCCGCAATGTCCGGAATGTAGCCCCGAGACGCGCCGATCGCCCGCGCCAGCGGAACGGAGCTCCGGTAGCTGACGTAACCGCCTTCCTTCATATCGATCACGAAGGTGTTGACCTCCGTCCGGTCCGCCAGCTCCAGGAGCCCGGACAGCTTGCGCGGCGAGCCCGCCGCCCAGGCGTTCAGGTAGATGCCCCGCACGGCGGCAGGCCGCGGCACGCGCGCATGGGCACCGACCGGCGTTCGCTCGGTCAGCAGGGCCACCACGAGGTCCTGCGCTTCCCCTCGGCCCCGCTCCCGGCCGGCCCCTGGCCCGGCGGCAGCAGGCGCCCCCGGCGCCTGCTGCCCACCGGCCAGGGATCCAGCAGAAGCGGAAGAGCCCCAACCCCGCCCGGTGCCGCCGACGGCCTGCCCAGCCGCGGACGTGGTCAGCCCCGCCACCCGGCGCCCACCTTCCCGATCGAACGCTTCCGGCACGCTGCTCCTTCGGCGGGCGGAGCTCTCGGCCAGAAGCACGAGCCCGAGGGCGCCTATCAGGAAGACCAGCGCCAACGGCCCCGGCGCATGGCGTGACACCGCCCGCTGGACGAAACGAAATCCTTCTTTCCACTTCAGCATCATGCTGCCCGCTCGAGGTGAAGGCGGTTCCGGCTACCGGAAAATGTTCGGAACCGGTACCGCCGCGCCAGTCCTGGAGGCCGCGGCATGCAGGGCATATACCAGGTTCTAGTATTGCGGCAGGGCAGGATCGACCTCCTGGGCCCAGGCGAGGATTCCGCCCTTCAGGTTCCACAGGCGCCGGAACCCGCCCGCGCGGAGCTGGCGCAGGGCGCGGGCGCTGCGGCTGCCGGAGCGGCAGTGGAGCACGATTTCCTGGTCGGCGTCCAGCTCGCTCATGCGCTCGGCGACCTGGGCCAGGGGGATGAGGCGCGCGCCGTAGCCGGCAAGGTTGGCGATCTCCCACTCGAAGGGCTCGCGTACGTCAATGATGGTGAGCGGCTCGCCGCGGTCCAGCCGCTCTTTCAGTTCCGTAGCGGTCAGCTCCGGAATCGCGTCCGCCTCCGCGGCGGCCGGCCGCGCAGGTCTCAGGCCGCAGAACTCCTCGTAATCGATGAGGCTGGTGATGGTGGGCCGCTCGCCACACAGTGGGCATTCCGGGTCCTTGCGCAGGCGCAGCTCGCGCCAGCGGAAGGCGAGGGCATCGAAGATCA
Source organism: Gemmatimonadota bacterium (assembly GCA_016209965.1). Lineage (NCBI taxonomy): Bacteria > Pseudomonadati > Gemmatimonadota > Gemmatimonadota bacterium. Next base: position 7,044 of record JACQVE010000168.1, read on the forward strand.
GCAGCCGCCCGGTGAGCGGCTCGCCCTTGCCCAGGAGGAGCTTGATGGTCTCGAGCGCCTGGATGCTGCCCACAATGCCGGGCAGTACGCCCAGGACTCCGCCCTCGGCGCACCCGGGCACCAGCCCGGGCGGCGGCGGCTCGCGGAACAGGCAGCGGTAGCAGGGCCCGATGCGCGCGTGAAAGACCGACACCTGCCCTTCGAAGCGGAAGATCGAGCCGTAGACGTAGGGCTTGCCCAGCAGGGCGCAGGCGTCATTGACCAGGTAGCGGGTGGGAAAGTTATCGGTTCCATCGACTACGACGTCGTATTCGCCGAGCACCTCGAGGGCGTTTTCGCTGGTCAGCCGGACGGGATGCGGTACCACCCGGATGTGCGGGTTGACATCGTGCAGCCGCTCGGCGGCGGCATCCAGCTTGGGCCGTCCGAGGTCCCGCGTGCCGTACAGCACCTGCCGCTGCAGGTTGGTGGCGTCTACCACGTCGAAATCGACCAGGCCCAACGTGCCCACGCCCGCGGCGGCGAGGTACAGCCCCAGCGGCGAGCCGAGACCGCCCGCGCCGATGAGCACCACGCGCGCCTGCTTCAGCCGCCGCTGCCCGTCCATGCCCACTTCGGGCATGACGATGTGGCGGCTGTAGCGGCCGATCTCCTCCGAGCTGAGATCCGCCGGCCCCCCCGCCACCCCGCCGGCAATGCTGGGGAGGATGGTGATCGTGTCGCCCTCGCGCACGGCCGTATCCGGCCCCTGGAGGTAGCGCACGTCCTCCTCATTCAGGTACACGTTCACGAAGCTGCGCAGCCGGCCGTCATCGGCGTACAGGTGTCGCCGGAGCTGCGGCCAGTGCTCGGTCAGCCGGCGCAGTGCGTCTCCCACCGTGGCGGCGTCCACGGCCACTTCCGTGGTGCTACCCGTGTAGGTGCGCAACGGCGTCGGGATGCGGATCGTCGTGTTCAACGGACCTCCTCCATGATGCTCAGCGACTCTTCCTCGAAGCGGAGCCGGTCGTCCGTGAGGCGCCAGGCCCGGGCTTCACCGCCGCCGGCGGGCCCCACGGCTATGATCAAGTACACGTACCAGGGCCAGGCCTGCTCCCGGTCGACTTCTGAGGGGGCGGCGCCGTGATCCGGGTGCGAGTGATAGAAGCCAACGACCTCCAGCCCGCGCCGCTGCGCCTGCTCCTCGATGTGCCGCACGGCGGCGGGCGGAATGAGATAGCGCCGCCCGCGCCTACTCGCGCTCTCGTTGCCGAGCGGGACTGCCTCGAGCAGGTGGCGCACCTCTAACTCCCCCGGCTCCAGCCGTCCGAGCAACGCGCCGCAGCATTCCTCCGGGTATCCTGCCCGCGCGTGTTCGCGCATGACCTCCAGCAACTGGGCCGCCAACCGGATCACGCCGCCTCCGGCCACCAGCTCTCGCTCAGGTAGCGCTCGCCGCGGTCCGGCAGCACGGTTACCACCACGGCCCCGCGTCCTGCGCGGGCCGCGACCCGCCGTGCCGCCGCCACATTGGCGCCTCCCGATACCCCTGCCAGCCATCCCTCTTCGCAGGCCAGGCGCCGCGCCATGGTCTGTGCCTCCTCGGTGGACACCATGAGGACCGCATCGGCCAGGTGGGGGTCGTAGATCCCCGGCACCAGCGCAGTCGCCATGTGCTTCAACCCCTCGATCCCGTGCAGCGGCGAATCCGGCTGCACAGCCATCAGGCGCACCCCCGGCTGATACTCGCGCAGCCGGCGGCCGGTGCCCACGAAGGTGCCGCTCGTGCCCAGGCCGGCCACGAAATGACTGACCCGGCCCTCCGTCTGCGCCCAGAGCTCGGGCCCCGTGGTCTCGTAATGCGCCCGCACGTTCGCCGGGTTGTTGTACTGGTCGGCGTAGTAATAGCGGTCGGGGTCCGCCGCCGCCCGGCGCTGCGCCTCCCGGATCGCGCCGTCCGAACCCTCCAGCGCCGGGGTCAGCACCAGCGCTGCGCCGTAGCCGCGCAGCAACTGCAGCCGCTCCACATTGGCACTGGCGGGGACGCAGATCTCACAAGCGTAGCCGCGCTCCGCGCACAGCATGGCGTAGGCGACCCCGGTGTTGCCGGAGCTGGCATCCAGGAGCGTCCTCCCCGGGCCGAGGAGTCCCGCCTGCTCCGCCGCCTGGATCATGGCGCGGGCGGGGCGGTCTTTCACGCTCCCGCCCGGGTTGAACGATTCGAGCTTGACCCATACCTCGGCACCGCCTGCGGGCGCGAGTCGCCGCAACGGCACCAGTGGTGTATTGCCGATGAGCAGGTCCAACGAGTGAGCCTGCACCGAGGTCAGCATGCTGCACCCCACAAACGAGCCCGGCGGCCGCGGCCTCCAAGGACCGCGACCGCCGGGCTGCTTTGAACGCGCCGCTCAGTGCGCGTGTCTTGCCCGCGAGCCGCGCCCCGGAGGGCCGGTCGCGCCACGACAGCAACACAGGCAGCAGGCGGCGTTCACGAAAAGTCCTCTCCCGACACTCCGTAGAACCTGCAGCGCTCACTGCGCCCCGTGCGGAGTCGCAATCGAGCACGCATCGGACAATAAGGAACAGGCGCGGCGTCTGTCAACACCTTAGTGGTCGAATTCGCAAGTACGGTCGCATTCGGCCGTGACCGTACCTACGAAAACCTACGAACTCGACCACTTAGAGGCGGGGTTGGCCATGGAGCGCCCGCCCCGAGCCGCGGATCATGCCGGCGCCGCTCCTTCCAGCACATCCAGAATGAGCTGTGCGTTGCGGGCGGCGCCGCCCAGCTCGGACCGCACGTAATCCGCCGCGGCGCGGCCCGCCCGTGCACGCGCCCCGGCGTCCCGCGCGAGGTGCAGCAGCAGTCCCGCCAGGACCTCGGTGTCCGTTACCACTGCGCCTCCGCCACCCACCACCAACTCCGCTGCTTCCCGTGCGTTCGCGTGCCGTGGCCCGAACAGGACCGGCAGTGCCAGCGCCGCCGGCTCGACCACGGAATGCAGCCCCGCCAGATGGAAGCCTCCGCCGACGTAGGCGATGTCGCCCGCCGCGTAGAGGTGAGCCAGCACCCCGATACGGTCGACAAGAACGACGGCAGGCAGCCGGCCGGGGCGGGATTCCACCTTGGCCAGCCGGGCATGCCCGAGTGCCAGGCCATCGAGGGTGCGCTCCAGCCGCGCGAGGCAGGGCTCTTCGGGCTCGTGTGGCGCGATCAGCAGCCGCGACGGCACGACTGCGGAGATGAGGGCGAAAGCAGGGAGCAGGCGGGCCTCATCAGCCGGCCACGTCGAACCCGCCACGACGGTCACCACGGCCGGGTCCCGCAGCCGCTCGACCAGCAGGGCGGCGTCCGCGAAGGCGGCGCGCTGGCGGTACATCGCCCAAACCTGGTCGAAGCGCGCATCACCGGTGACCCGTGTACGGGCGCCCGGTATGCCCAGCAGGGTGAAATGACGGGCGTGCTCTTCGGTCACCGCGCCCACGGCGTCCAGCCGCTGGTAGGCGGGGCGGAGCAGGAGTCGGGCCGTTGCGCGCAGGCGGCTGGAGCCGCGGGGGAGCACGGCGTTGACCAGGGCGAGGCGCGCCCCGACCTGGCGCGCTTCGCGGGCGAGCACGGGCCAGACCTCGGTGCGGACGAAGGCGATCACGCCCGGCTTCAGCGCCCGCAGCGCGCGGCGCACGGCGGTGCGCGTGTCCCAGGGCAGGTACCCGTGTACATCCGCGCCGACGCGCGCCGCAATCCGCTCGGCGGACGGAGAGAAGTGCGTGAACGCGACCTGCAGCTCGGGGCGGCCCTGGCGGAGCGCGCCCGTGATCGCCTGGGCCATAAGCGCTTCGCCCACGGAAGGCGCATGCAACCAGATGAGCGGCCGCGCGAGATCCCGCTGAGCGCTGCCCCAGCGCTCGAACTCCGCCACCGTTGCCTGCCGGCCGGCCAGGCCGCGCCGCAGCTTGGCGTGAAGCGGCGAGCCGAGGCGCAGCAGCGGCCGGCCGCTGACCATGGCCAGCTCGTAGAGCAACTCGAAGGTGGGCACGACGCGAAGTTAGGCCCGCCCGGGCAGCCCTGACAAGCTGCGGCCCTGCGCCCAGCAATGCGGCGCAGGGAGGACCCGGACCGATAAGATCACAGCTCCTCCCCCCGCCCGCTGGCCTGCCATAGATTGCGCGCGCCAGACGCACCGGGGTCGATGAACCCACACGCCTACGCGGGAGGTTGTATGGCCACACGCGTCCAGGACCCCGGCAGCCCCCCTGCAGCCCGCCGGCCCGGCGGGCTGCTCTCCCGCCGCATCGTGAGCTGGGCGCTCTACGACCTGGCCAACACGATCTTCTCCATGAACATCGTGTCGCTATACCTCTCGCTCTGGGTCATCAACGTCATGGGCGGCACGGACGCGACCTGGGGATACGCCAACAGCTTCTCCATGTTTCTCATGTTGCTCACGGCTCCGCTGCTGGGTGCGGTCTCGGATCAGGCGGGGCGGCGGCTCCCCTTCCTGCTGGGCAGCACGATCACCTGCGTGGCGTTCACCGCCCTGCTCGGCACGGGCGGGCTGGCCTGGTCCATCGCCTTCTTCATCGTCGCGAACTACTTCTTCCAGGCCGGCCTGATCTTTTACGACGCCACACTGCCCGTGGTCAGCACCCCGGAGAACCGGGGCCGGGTGGGCGGATTCGGCATCGGATTGGGCTACCTGGGCTCCTTCCTGGGCGTGATGACGGGGCTCCTATTCCTGGAACGGCTTGGCTACATCTTCCTCTTCCGCGCGACTGCGCTGCTCTTCCTGCTGTTCGCCATACCCATCTTCCTGTACGTCCAGGAGCCGCGCCGGCAGCAGCGACTGCGCCTGGACGCCGGCCTGCCGGGGCGCGCACTGCGCCAGGTGCGCGATACCTTGAGCCACGTCAAGCGTTACCGCGGGCTCGGGCGCTTCCTCGTGGGACGCGTGTTCTACGTGGATGCCGCGAACACCGTGATCATCTTCATGGGCGTGTACGTCACCAACGAGGTGGGCTTCACGCAGCGCGAGGCGCAGATCCTGCTCCTGGTGGCCATTGCGGCAGCAGTCGCGGGCGGCCTCGCGCTGGGGCATGTGGTGGACCGCATCGGCCCCAAGCGAACGCTCAACCTGGTCTTAACCCTCTGGATGGTCACTCTGGCGGGCGCCATGCTCATCGCACTGGCCGGGCTGCCCAAGGCACTCTTCTGGCCCGTGGCCTGCCTGGCCGGCATCGCCCTGGGCGGCAACCCCACCTCCGACCGGCCGCTCATGCTCACGCTCTCGCCGCCCGGCCGCGTGGGCGAGTTCTACGGACTCTACAGCATGGTGGGAAGGTTCGCCGCCGTTGTGGGACCGGCACTCTGGGCGCTCGTTTCCGAGACCCTGGGCCTGGGCCGCCCCCTCGCCATTGGCAGCCTGCTGCTGATGGTGGTGGTGGGATACCTGATCCTGCGGCCCGTGGACGACGCGCCCCGGGCCTGGCGCGCCCAGGACCTGGAGCCCGTTACGGAATAGGGCATCAGCTCACTTTTCATAGAACGTGCCGTCCTCCTCCAGGATCCCGTACCGGGCCTGGCGCATCGCTCCCCGCACGTATCCGGTCAACATCGGCTCATCTCGCGAGGGCCCCCTCGTCAAAAAACGGCCGCAGAACGGCTCTCAACTGTACTTCTCGCGCAGCTCGGCGCTCACGCCGGCCACTGCCCGCTTCTCCTTGAGCTCAGTAAGATAGCGCTCGGCCGCCATGGCCGCGGTGGTCGCATCGCCCACCGCCGTCGAGATCTGGCGTACGAGCTGGCTGCGCACGTCTCCCGCCGCGTAGAGCCCCGGGAGCGACGTCTCCATGCGCCAGTCGGTGATGAAATAGCCGCCCGCGTCGTGCTCGGCGTGCTCCCCCAGCAGGTGCGTGTTGGGCGCAAAGCCAATGAACACGAAGATCCCGGTAACCGCCAGCGTGCGCAGCGGCCCCGTGCCCTCGAAGTCGTACTCGCCATCCGGCTTCCTGGTGCCCTGCAGCACGAGCTGCTTCACGCCGCCCGCGTCGCCCTCGACCCGCTTCACCACGCTGTCCCAGACCACCTCGATCTTGGGGTTCCGGAACACCCGCTCCTGGATCACCTTCTGCGCCCGAAAGGAGTCCCGCCGATGGATCAAGTAGAGTTTCTTGACGTAGCGGGTAAGGAAATCCGCCTCCTCGCAGGCGGCGTCACCTCCGCCCACCACCGCGATCGTCTCGCCCTCGAAGAAGGCCCCATCACACACCGCACAATAGCTTACGCCCCGGCCAGCATACTCCCGCTCCCCCGGCGCCTCGAGCATGTGCGCGGTGCCGCCCGCCGTCACGATCACCGCCGGCGCCACATACGTCTCGCCGGATTCCGTCTCCACCCGCCAGGCCTGCCACGGCTCCGGCGCCGCCGGATCGCGCGCAATGCCCGTCACCGTCTCTGTCCGGATCTCACAGCCGAATTTCGACGCATGCCTCGTCATCAGCTCGGCCAGCTCCATGCCGCCCACATGCTCGAAGCCCGGATAATCCTCGATGTCTTTCGTGTTGAGTAGTTGACCACCCGGCAGCCCGCGCTCCAGGATCACCGCCGACAACTTCGAGCGCGCGGCATACAGCCCCGCCGCCAGACCGGCCGGCCCGCCGCCCACGATCACCGTGTCGTAGTGTCTCGCCATGCGACCACCTTCGCCCCCCATACTCCGCCACGCCTGCAGCGCTTCCGCAGCACCGCGCAACGAATCAAGTGAACCCGCGCCGCGCAAGATAGGTTCCGTCCGCGAGGCCCGGCAACGGAGCCGCAGCCGCCCGTCGTTGCGCCACCGTCCGCGTTCGCTCCGCTGCTGGTGTCAGCTACGGGGCCCTGCGAGCAGACAAGCTTGGCTGTACGCCGGTCAGGCCGACCGGCGGCGAGCATCCCTTGACGCCCGTCGTTCTGGGCCGTACCCTTGCCGTTGAGAACCACTCTCAACTAAGGGCCGGCGGCGGGGTGGGCCGCGAATCCTGGAAACAGCAGACGGAGGGGGTCATGCGCGCGTACTGGCGCTTTCCGGCGGTGTGCATGCTGGCGGGTACCGCCCTGGGGTGCGGCGGTGCGGACGCGCCGCCGGCCGACCGGGCGACGGAGTCGGTCGGCCCAGCAAGTCAGGGGACGTTGGCTCGGGATGCGGCCGATACTTTAGCGAGCGCGGCGGCAGTAGTGCCCGGCACTCCTCCCGGCGGCCTGTACCAGTGGGTCTCGGAGATCCGGAGCGGGATCAGTCTGCTTCCGGCGGAGGCGGCGCGCGACGTGGCGGCGGCGCAGCGTCGGGCGCTGGAGCTGTACACGACGCGGCAGGAGTATCTGGAGAAGTACTGGGGTCCTCGGGGGCGGCTGATCTCGGGGGGTGCGCTGGGCAGCGCAGTGGAGAAGGCGGAGCACGAGTTCCACGATCTCATGCAGTTGCTGGTCGCGGCTCCAGCGCCGGACACCGGGCGGGTGCACCTGGCGGTAGCTTCGCTGGATGCAGCGTTGCAGCGGGTTATTGAGGCGGCGGAGGCAGCGGGTGTGCCGCTGGTCGGGGGGCCGGCCGACTCGGGGGCGAAGCCGCAGTGAAGGCGGGCGGGCGGAAGCTGGTCCACGGGCGGGCGGCGGCGTGGCCCTCGCTGGTGCTGGCGGGGCTGTTGGTCGGCTGCGGCTCGAGCGCGGGGGAGCCCGCGGGGAGCGGCGGGGGTCGGGATCAGGCAGCGCCGGCTGCCAACCTGGCGCAGCTCATGGCGGGCCTGGCCAGTATCCAGGCCACTGCCGCGGCCGGCGATGCGCCGGCCGCGCAGGGGGCGGCGCTGCGGCTATATCTGGATGTCTACGAGCCACTGGAGGGCGTATACGGCCCGGGCGGCGCGCTGGCATCGCCCGGGCTGTCGCAGCTCGTCCTGCAGGTTGAGGCCGCCTTTCACGAGTTGATGCGGGCCGACCCGAAAGCCGCGCGCATCGAGGCGCTGGCGGCCGGGCTGCGAGGTCAGGTCGAGCGGCTGCAGGAGCTGGCGTCCGCGCCGCCATCCCCGCTTCGGCGCTCCGGTTCCGTCCTGGAAACCGATGCCGGCTGGGCTCGACTGGGAGGCGGCGCGCGCACGGCGGAGATCGCGGCGCTGCTCGAGGAATTCACCCTGGCGGAAGCCGCCTATTCCAGGGGAGACGCCCGCCGTGCCCTGGCTGCGGTGGAACGTGCCTACCTGGAAGGCTTCGAGCCGCTCGAGGCCCGGCTGCCGGCGCGGCGGGTCGGGCGCATCGAGCGGCTGATCCACCTCAGGCTGCGTCCCCAGCTCGCCGGCGGCGCAGCCGCCGCTCAGGTGCAGAGCACCTTCGCTTCGCTCAAGTCCGAATTGCTCGAGGCGGACGCGCTGCTCAGCGAAGGCGCGTCGTTCTGGTTCGGCGCCGTCAACGCCTGGATCATCATTGTGCGGGAGGGGCTCGAGGCGGTGCTCCTGGTGGCGGCGCTGCTGGCCTACCTGGCCGCAGCCGGCGCGGACCGGCGGCACGAGCGCCAGATCTATGGCGGCGTGCTGCTGGGCGTGACGGCAAGCTTCGCGACCTGGCTGGCGGCCCGTTCGTTCCTGTCCCTGGGCGGCGCCAGCCGCGAGCTGCTCGAGGGCATCACCGCACTCCTCGCCGTCGCGGTGCTGCTCTACGTCTCGCACTGGCTGTTCCAGAAAACGTATATCCAGGACTGGAAGGACTACCTGCGCCAGCGCCTGGGCAAAGCCGTTTCGACCGGGTCGGCACTGGCCATGGCCGGACTCGCCTTTGCCGCGGTGTATCGCGAAGGATTCGAGACCGTGCTCTTCTATCAGGCGCTGCTCTTCGAGACCGGGCCGGCCGCCGTGTTGGCCGGCTTCGTCCCGGGATTCGTGCTCATTGTGGGCCTGGGCGCGGGCATCATCCGCCTGGGACTGCGCCTCCCCTTGCGCCGCGTCTTCGCCGTGACCAACGCTATCCTGCTGTACCTGGCCTTCGTGTTCCTGGGGAAAGGCATCTACAACCTGCAGGAAGCCGGGATCACGGCACCGCATCCGCTGCCCGGCGCCCCGGATCACCCGCTGCTGCGCCAGCTCTTGGGAGTCTTTCCCCTGGCCGACACAATGATCGCCCAGGCTCTCTTCCTGCTACTCCTCCTCGCCGCCGCCATCTTCTACCGCTGGCGCCGCCGCGAGGTTAGGGGCAAAGGCGCCCTGTTCGCAAGTGCAGCAACGAATTTCTCACGCGGAGCCACGGAGTTGCCGTGAGTTCGTGGATCAACGGCGCATGCCACGCTCGAGCCCTGAGTTGAATCTGCCGAGCGAGTGAAGGAATCGCTCCGTGCCCTCCGCGGCTCCGCGTGATTCGCGACTGCTGTGCCTGCATCACGCCTTCCTCGCCGTCCCGCGCCTCGACCACGCGGTAGCCGTAGTGCTCGAGAATCGTCCGGTAGACGACGAGGTTGTCCTCGTTGTCCTCGACCAGCAGCACGGTCTTCGGTGTGGCGCTCATTGCGTGGCGCCCTGCTCGGCAGCCGCCTCCCGTTCCTGAAAGATCTTCAGGTTCGTCGAGTGCCCCGGGTTGTAACGCGCCTTGGGGTCCATGCGATGGACGGCATGGTTCACCGCCATGGCCGCCTCGCTGAAGCCCGTGGCAATGAGCTCGAGCTTTCCCTCGTAGGTGACAATGTCTCCTGCCGCGTAGAGTCCGGGGATGTTCGTCTCCATGGACTGGCTGACCTTGATCGAGTTCCTCTCCAGCTCGAGTCCCCACTGCGCGATAGGACCGAGTTCCGGCTTGAACCCGATCAGCGCCAGCACAGCATCCAGCTCGAAGGATGTCTCCTCGCCGGTGCGGTTGTCGATGATGGTCGCGCCGCTGACGCGCTCGTTGCCGCGGATCTCGCGCACCTCCTTGTAGGTGAGCAGCGCCATTTCGCCCGCCGCGACGGCGTTCCGTATCTGACGCATGGAATGGGCGTGCGCGCGGAAGCCTTCCCGTCGATGGATCAGGATGAGCCGACGGGTTCGCTGCTTCAGGTTGAGCGCCCAATCCACGGCGGAGTCGCCGCCTCCCACGATGAGGACCCGCTGGCCCTCATACTCGGAGGGATCCTTCACGTGGTAGGCGACGCCTCGTCCCAGCAGCTTCTCGTAGCCGGGGCAGTCCAGCGTGCGCGGCGCGAACGCGCCCTTCCCCCCTGCAATCAACACGGCGCGGGTAGGGAAGCGCCCCCGGTCGGTGGTGATGATGAACCGGCCGTTCTCCTGAATCAGCTCCTGCACCTGTTCCTCGAGGCGGACCTCGGCGCCGAACTGGAGTCCCTGCTCGATCAGGCTTCTGGCCAGGTCGCGCGCCAGGATCTGCGGGAATCCACCCACGTCGTAGATGTACTTTTCCGGATAGAGCGCCGCGAGCTGGCCGCCCAGCTCCGGGAGCGAGTCGATGATTCGGGCGCTCACGCCACGCAGCCCGGCGTAGAAGGCGGCAAACAGACCCGTTGGCCCTCCGCCGATGATCGTGATGTCCTTGGCTTCCTCTTCCTTCACGTTTCGCTTCCATGGATGGCATCAGCGCTGGCCAGGCTCCGCGGGCACGGGCACGGCAAGTCCATGATACCCCGCATCATGGCCGGTTGCGCGGCGGCATCCTAGCGTGCGCGGCTGCGGGCACGCAAGGCGAGGAGCCCGGCGCGGATGTAGTCGCCGATCGCGTAGAGGCCGGCAACCCCTGTGACCAGCACGACGGCCTCGATCCACTGCGGCCGCGCCATGAGTACCAGAACCGCCAGGATCTGCAAGCCGGTCACGATCTTGCCGCCCCAGCGGGCGCGCAGCCGGACGGGCAGCCGGCCGAGCAGGACACTGATGGACGCGGCGGCGGCGAACAGGTCGCGGGCCAGAAGCACCAGGAGCTCCCAGATCTGCAGCACTCCGCTGCGGGCGAAGCTGGCCAGTGCGACCAGCACAAACACCTTGTCCGCCAGCGGATCCAGGATCTCGCCGGCGCGCGTGCGCTGGCCGAAGCGGCGGGCGATCCAGCCGTCCAGGTAGTCGGATGCGGCCGCCGCCGCCAGGATCAGGACGCGCAGCACTGGGGTTTCGGCTGCCAGGAACGCCAGGGCGAGGGGCAGCCGGAGCGCGGATACGGCGTTGGCCGAATTCCAGTAGCGCGATCTAGCCATGGCCCGTGCTTCGCGGGAGGTAGGCGCCGGAGCTCTGGTAACGCTCGAGTCCCAGCCGGACGAACAGCTTGAGCAGCAGCGCGACGGGCATGGCCAGCAGGAGTCCGACAAAGCCGAAGAAGGAGCCGCCGACGGCCAGGGCGAGGATGACCCACACGGGGTGCAGCCCGACGGAGCCACCCACGATGCGCGGTCCCAATACCGTCGAGTCAAGGAGCTGCACCAGCACGAAAACCAGCGCTACCTTGCCCAGCGAGAGCAGGATGCTGCCGCTGAGCAGCGCAATGATTACGGCGGGCACCAGGCTGGCTACCAGGCCGAGGTAGGGCACGAGGTTGAACACGCCGGCGACCGTGCCGACCACGGCAGGATAGGGAAAGCCCAGCACCCAGAGTCCCAGGCCCGTTAGCACGCCCACGGCGGCCGCCGCCACCACCTGCCCGCGCAGGTAGCGCGAGAGCAGCAGGTCGTATTCCGCCAGGAACGCGAGCCACGCCTCGCGTTGCCTGTCCGGCATCAGCAGCTTCAGCCGCTCGAGGATGCGGTCATAGTCGCGCAGGAGGTAGAAGCTGAGAACGGGCGTGAGCACGACGTACCCCAGAACCGTGAGCACGGTGCCGATGCCGCGCCCCAAGCCGAGGATGGCGCGCCAACTGCGCCGCACGATCTCTTCCTGACGCGCCTGCAGGAACGCCGAGATCCGCTCCGGATCCAGCTCCTCGAACCACTGCAGCACCACTTCTTCCCGGATGAAGGGCAGGTTCAGCGCCAGGATCCTGGCCCTCAGTGTCTGCACCCAGGCCACCGCGCGCTCGAGCGCGCCAGGAAGTTGCAGGATCAGCGCCTCGATTTGCTCCGCCAGTGCGGGCAAGCCGGCCGCCAGCACGACGGCCAGCCCGGCCACGACGGGCAGCGCCCACAGCAGGATGGCCCAGGAGCGGCCAATCTTGCGGCGGCTGAGCATTTCGACGGCGGGGTTCAGGATGTAGGCCAGGACTCCGGCCAGGATGAAGGGGGCGAGCAGGAATCCGGTCGTGCGCAGCAGCCAGAGCAGGAAGAGCAGTGTGGCGGCGGAGAGGATGAGGACGAAGAAGCGGGTCCCCGCGTACGGCGAGAGCAGGACCAGCAGCAGCAGGTACAGCGTGAAGGGCGAGAGCACCAGGCGCAGGTCGTAGAGGAACGCCCCCAGCACGATCAGCACAATGGCTGCCTGCAGGAAGGGCACCTCTCGCAATGCCGGGATCCGCGCCATTCGATTCTGCTCTCTGGCCTAGTTTAGGGCTCGTCAGGAAATAACTGCTGCACGCGGCCGGCTGCAAAGCTCGGCCTCGGTGTTCCCAGCGGTTCAGCCCAGGCGCTGTCCGGCCGCGCGCAGCACCTCGCGTGCGTTTTCGTACGTCACGGTTTCCATCGCCTGGTCCAGCGGCAGCCAGACGCACTCGGAAATCCCTTCTTCGACCTGCGGCCTGGCCTCGCCGCTGCGGGACTCCATGAGGAAGAAGTGGCAGAACTTGTGCACGAGCTGCCCCTCCTGGTGGAAGTACCAGTCGATCTTCGCGATCTCGGCCACCGGCTCGAGGTCGGTCAGCCCCGTTTCCTCCGCCACCTCGCGCAGCGCCGCCTGCACGGGCGTCTCGTCCTGCTCGACATGGCCCTTGGGCAGTCCCCAGTTCTGATAGGGATCACGGATCAAGAGGAACTCGAAGGCGCGCTCCGCGCGCCGGTAGACAACGCCGCCGGCGCTGGTCTCGATCCGGGTCCGATTCCTGGCGCGGCGGCCCGGCAGCGCGCCGCGCTTGCCCCTGCTAGGCGGGCGCTCGCTCACGCAGGATCCACTCCCCGATTTGGACGGCGTTCGTCGCGGCCCCCTTGCGCAAGTTGTCCGCGACGACCCAGAAGTGCAGGACGCGGGGGAGGTCGGGGTCGGCGCGCAGGCGGGTGACGCGCACGGCGTCCGTGCCGGCCACGTCGCGGGGCAGGGCGTGCTGGCCTTCGGGCAGCAGGTCCACGCCGGCGGCGGTCGCGAGCGCCGCCCGCGCGGCCGCGACCGAAAGCGCCTGCTCTGTCTCCGCCGTCACAGCCACGGCGTGCCCGACTTCCACCGGCACGCGGACGCACGTCGCCGAGACGGCCAGTTCCGGCAGGTCGAGGATCTTACGGCTCTCGTTCCGGATCTTCTCCTCCTCCTCCGTCCACCCACCTGCGGCCGGCGCGCCAATAGCAGGAATCACGTTGCCGGCAATCGGCGCGGCAAAGGGCGTTTCCGTGGCCGGCAGGCCGGCCAGCTCGGCGCGAAGCGCGCGAATGCCCGTCTGCCCCGCGCCGGACACCGATTGGTAGGTGCTGGCCACCACTCGCCTGAGCCCGGCGGCCCGGCGCAACGCCTCGAGCGCGATCACGAGCTGGATGACCACGCAGTTGGGGTTCGCCACAATGCCGCGGGGCCGCTCCGCAATGCGGGCCGCGTTCACCTCCGGCACGACGAGCGGCACTTCCGGATGCATGCGCCAGGCGCTCGTGTTGTCCACCACTGCCGCGCCCTCGTCCACGGCGCGGGGTGCCCACTCGCGGGAGCGCGCTGCGCCCGCGGAAAAGAGCGCCAGCGCGCAGCCGTGAAACACACCGGGCGCGGGCGCCTCGACCGCCCACTGCCTGCCGCGCCACGGCAGCAGGGCGCCGCGGGAGCTAGGCGAGGCGAGAGGCACGATCTCCTCGGCCGGGAACCCCCGCTCCTCCAGCACCTGCAGCATGGTGCGGCCCACCGCGCCGGTGGCGCCCAGGATCGCCACCTTCATGGCGTTGCTGGTGCCAGGCGGAAGGCCTGGTGGAGCACGCGCAGCGCGGCATCCTCGTGGCGCGCGTCCACGAGCAGGGCAATCGAGATAGCCGAGGCGGAGAGGCCATGCACCTCGATTCCCGCATCGCGCAAAGCCCGGTAGGCGCGGGCGTAGACGCCGGGCCGCCCCGTCATGCCGCTCCCCACCAGGGCGATCCGCGCCAGGCCGGGGCGCACCTCGAGTCCCTCGCCGCCGACCTCGGCCAGGAAGGCCTCGCAGATGCTGCGCGCCTCCGGCAGCACGGCGTCCCGCACCGAGAGCTGGACCTGCCGCCGGCCGTCGGGCCGGTCCGCCTGCGCCAGCATGTCCACACTGACCTCCGCGCCGGCCAGCCGCTCGAGCAGCTCGGCCATGGGCGGCATCCCGGCCGGCACGCCGCGCAGCACCAGTTGGGCGTGGTCGGACTCGGAGGCGAGACCGCTGAGAAAGAGCTCTTCCATGTTGCGCATCACCCGGGTGATCAGCGTACCGCCGGCATCGCCGCCAGCGAACGAAGATAGCACGCGAATCGGGACCTCGAAGCGGGCGCCGATCTCGACGGCACGCGGGTGCAGCACCTGAGCTCCTGACTGCGCCAGCTCGAGCATCTCCTGGTAGTCCAGGCACTCGATGCGTCGTGCCCGCGGCACGCGGCGTGGATCCCCTGTGTACACGCCATCCACGTCGGTGTAAATATCGCAGCGCTCTGCCCCGAGCGCGGCCGCCAGGGCTACGGCCGTGATATCGGATCCGCCCCGACCCAGCGTGGTGACCTCGCGGTTCCGGCTCACCCCCTGGAACCCCGCCACAATGACCACGCGTTCCCGGGCCAGCTCGTCGCGCACGCGGCCCGCACGCACCTCCTCGATGCGCGCACCCGTGTGTCGGCTGTCGGTGATGATCGCCGCCTGCGAGCCCGTCAGGCTGACCGCCTCGATGCCGCGCTCGCGCAGCGCCATGGCCAGGAGCGCCATGCTGATGCGCTCGCCTGCCGTCAGCAGCATGTCCAGCTCGCGGGCGTGGCGGCGCCGCGGCGCGGGCGAGACCGCATGGGCCAGCTCGAGCAACCGGTCCGTGGTGTGGCCCATAGCCGAGACCACGACCACCAGACGGTGCCCGGCCTGGCGCTCGCGCGCGATGCGCTCGGCCACCTCGCGGATCCGCTCCGGCGAGCGCACCGAGGTGCCGCCGAACTTCTGAACGATCAGCGCCATGGCAGCCTGCTATTGCAAGTCCCGGGCAGGCGGCTGGAATGGCAGGGGCAAGGGCTAGCGCAAGCGGAGGGCACCCGCCCTTAGCTCAAAAGATCGAGAGATTGATGTACTTCCGGGGGTTGGCCTGGAAGTCCTTGATCAACGCCTGCACCATGGTATTGGTCTGCACGATCTGGCCGTACAGCGTCGTATCCTGCAGCATGCGGCCCAGCGTACCCCGCCCCTGTGCCGCCGCGCCCGTGATGACCTCGAGCGACTGGAAGGCGCTGTCCACGGAGCCGATGGCGGAGCGGAAGTCGTTGCTGAGCAGCACCAGCGCGCCCGTGAGCGAATCCACCTGAGCGGTGGCGGCCTGGATGTTGGTGACAATGCCGGCGAGCTGGCCGCCGGCCACGGCCGCCTCGACCTGCGCAGCCACGCCGCGCACGGCCTCCGCAGCCTGTTCCAGCGTCTGGGTGGTGGAGGCGAGGTCGCCGGCCAGCGCATCCAGGGTTCGCTGCTGGCGCTGCACCAGCCCGGTGAGCTGCTCGCTGACCTCCTGAATGTTCTCGATGGCCGTGCGCAGGCGGACGGCGGTCTCCTCCGTGAACGCGATCTGCACGCGCTCGCTGAGCACGGCCAGGTTCTCGGCAATGCGGTCGGCCACCTGCGTGATTTGCCCGATGTCCGGCAGCGAGTAGCCGGGCAGCACGTCGGGATCGGCGGCTTCGGCGTAGACAAAGCGGGGGTAGCGGCTGCGGGGGACGATCTCCGCCTTCCAATCGCCGAACATGGACTCGGGCGACAGCAGGACGACGGGGTCATCGGGGAGGCTCACCTGGTCGTCGATGCGCAAGGAGACGAGCACGCCGTTCCCCCCCTCCTCGAGCACGACGTCCTCGACCTCGCCGATGGGCACGCCGCGCAGCTTCACGGCATTGCCCTCGAGCAGCAGGCCGATTTCCCGGAAGCGCGCATAGACCACTCGCTCTTCGCGGCCGAACCTGCCGCCTTTGAGCCAGAACGTGCCGAATCCAATGAGCAGGAGCCCGAGCAGGATGGCGGCGCCGACCACGACTTCGGCCCGGCGAGTCACGCCGCCTCCTGCGCCAGCTCCGGCCTGCCTTCGATGAAGGCGCGGACCACGGGGTCCGTCACCGCCTGGATCTCCGCCGGTGAGCCGACAAAGCGGATCCGCCCCTGGTACAGCATGGCGATCTGGTTGCCCACCCGGTATGCGCTCCTCATGTCGTGGGTGATGACCACGCTGGTCACGCCCAGCTCGTGCTCGAGCTTCAAGATCAGCGCGTCAATGACCGCCGTCGTGACGGGATCCAATCCCGTGGTAGGCTCGTCATAGAGCAGGTACTTGGGCCGGCTGGCAATGGCGCGGGCCAGCCCCGCGCGTTTGCGCTGCCCGCCCGAAAGCTGGGCGGGAAAGCGATCCTGGAACCCCTCGAGCTCGACCAGCCGCAGCGCCTCCTCCACCCGCTCCCGGATCGCCGCCTCGCCCATACCGGGCACGCGGCGCAGCCCCATGGCCACATTATCGGCGACGCTCATGGAATCGAACAGCGCCGCGAATTGGAAGACGTAGCCGGCGCGGCGCCTCAGCTCGTATAGCTGGTCGCGGCCCAGACGCAGCACTTCTTGACCATCGACCAGCACCGTGCCCGCATCCGGCCGGAGCAGGCCGACGATGGTCTTGAGGAGCACCGATTTGCCTGAGCCGGAGTAGCCGATCACGACCATGGTCTCGCCCTCCCGAACCTCGAGCGAGACGTCCTCCAGCACGACCTTCTCGCCGAAGGCTTTGCGCACGCCCCTCAACTGAATGCTCACCGCCCGCCTCCGAATGCGTCACGCGATTCGCGGAACCTTGCCCTGCTCCCCGTATCCCGAGTCAGGAATTCGCCGGACCCCTGACTCATGACACTAGAGCAGCACCACGGCCCAGAAGGCATCCAGGACCAGGATCAACATGCTGCTCGCCACCACCGAGCGCGTGGTCGAGCGGCCCACGCCCTCCGCGCCGCCACTGGTCTGAAAGCCGAAGTAGCAGCCGATCGTGGTGACGGCCAGGCCAAAGGAGGCCGCCTTGATGAGGGAATAGCGCACATCGAAGGGCACGAAGAAGAGGCGCAGTCCGCGCACGAATTCCGGCGTGGAGAGATCGAGCAGATTGATGGCCGTGATCCATCCGGCGAGGATGCCCATGGCATCAGCGAAGGCGACAACAACGGGGAACATGACGATCCCGGCGAGCACGCGGGGGATGACCAGGTACGCCGCCGGGTCGTAAGCCAGTGTTTCCAGCGCATCGACCTGCTCCGTGACCTTCATGGTGCCGATCTCGGCCGCGATGTTGGCACCCACCCGGCCGGCCAGGGCCAGTCCGGTGAGCACCGGCCCGAGCTCGAGGATCATGGTCTTTCCCACGAGCACGCCGACGAAATAGAGGGGGACGGCGCCGGTGAACGTGTAGGATGCCTGCAGTGCCAGGACGATGCCCGTGAAGGCCGAAATGAAGAGCGCGATGGGCAGGGAATCCACGCCCAGGCGCGCCATCTGCAGGACGAGCAGGCGAGCCCAGGTGGCGGTGTCTCGGAGCGCTCGCCCCACCGCCGCGACGAACTGGCCGAAGCGGCCGAAACCCGCCGTGGCGTCCATTGCCGACCGCCCAACCCACGCCAGCGGAGCGCTCCACCCATAGTGCATGCGCGCTAACATAGCCATCCGACCACCAGGCTGTCCAGCTTGAGGTGGCGTGGAATTTGGCGGCCGGCCCGCCAATTGCAATTCGGGCAGGGGAGCGGAGGAATGGCAGCAAGCGCCGGGCGCGGGAAGGGGCGTCCTGGCTCCCGCGGCCTCAATCGCTGATCCAGCGCAGCGCCGGGACGGCCGGCGCCTCGCCCAGCTCGGCGGCCAGGCGGAAGAAATGCAGCAGCCCGTCTTGCATGCTCTGATCCAGCGAGTATTCGAGCGAGCGCCAGTAGCGGAGGAGCCGGTCAGGCTCGAGGCCGTAGCGAATGGCGTGACGGCAGGCGAGCTGGGGGGCATTGGCGTGGAAGAACGCGCGCGACTCGAGCAGCAACGCGTGCAGCGCGCGGATCTCCGCATCCCGCTCCGCGCCGGCGGAAGTTTGCCAGAGAGCGTAGACAAAGGGGAGCTGGGTCCACTCCGTCCAGGCGGTCCCCAGATCCAGCAGGCAGTAAC
>JACQVE010000169.1 GCA_016209965.1 Gemmatimonadota bacterium
TCGGAGTAGCTGCGGTCGTGAGTGGCGGAGGGCTCGAGATCCCAGCGCCTCCGGCCGCCGAGGGCCAGGCTGATGCCGTCCTCGCGGCTGATGGAGAAGGCGTGGCTGCGGGCGGTCGCGTAAGCCAGTCGCGCGGCGATGCCGGCCAGGTCATCGCGTGGGTCGGCGAGGCGGTAGCGGCTGGTGCCGAGGAGCAGGTCGCGCTCGGTCACGCGTTCGGCCGCTACCGTGAGGGAGGTGCTCGAGCGCCAGCGGCGGCGCAGGAATCGGGCGCTGAGCGAGGCCTCGTCCTCGGAGCGGAGCTGGCGGGCAGTGCTGGTGTCGGGCAGGCTGCGCAGCCGCCCGCTCCAGGTGCGGCTCACCTCCAGCGCCAGCAGCGGATTGCCGAATCCTGAATATTGATAGGCGAGCCCGCCCTCCAGCCGGTCCTCGCGCGGGGCGAGCGCGGCCCACAGCGTGTACGTGTGGCGCTGAACGAGGTCCTGGCCGGCGGTCAGGGCGCCGTAAACGCCGCCCAGTGCCGGCTCCTGGCTGTAGAGGGGGAGCCAGAAGCGGGGCAGGAGCGTGGGCCAGGGAGTGTAGGGGCGGGGGCTGGGCTCGGGCGGCGGCGGTGTCGCCGGCCGGCTCACGCCCGCGGCCTCAGACGCCGCCGCCTCCTCAGGCGCCGCCGCCTCCTTTTCGGACTGCGCCGTGACGGCCTTCTCGCGGAGCGCGAGCGCGGGGCGGAGCGGGGCCGGCTCGCGCCAGCTAGCCGGGTCGAAGGGCATGCGCTCGAGGTGGAAGCCGTCCGCGTGATAGCCTACGAAATAGATCCAGCGCCCGTCCCGCGACACCTCCGCGTAGAAGGCGCCTGTCAGCACGTTGCTGACCTGGTAGAGCGGCGGCTCGGCGCCGGGCGCGCCTGCCGGCTGCTCGGGCGCGGGCGTCTGATCGACCGCGGCGGCGAAGAGGTTGGGGATGCCGCTGCGGTCGGAGGAGAAGAGGAGATAGCGCCCGTCCGGCGACCAGGCGGGGGCCGCGTCAATGGCGCGGTCGTGGGTCAACTCCCGAAGCAGGGCGCCCAGGGTGTCGAGCAGGACGACATCGTACTCGCCTCCGCTCCTCCACCGCCCGATGGCGACGCGTGTGCCGCCCGGCGACCAGCGCGGGAGTGACCAGTTTTCCCCCTCCGCGTATTCGCGGAGCGGCTGCACGGTCCCGGAGACGATGTCGTATACGACCGGGCGGGTTCGGCCTCGATGACTCTGCACAGCGGCCACGCGGCGCCCGTCGGGCGCGACGTCCGGCTCGGCGAGGCGCAGGCCGCGGGTGAGCCGGCGCCCTCCGCCCGGGCCGAGGAGGTACAGATCACTGTACAGCTCGTACGTGCGCGCGATCTCGAATTGCGCCGTGACCAGCGTCTCGCCGTCGGGGAGCCAGCTCGCGGGGCCCAGCTCACTGGCAAAGCCGTTGCGCCGGGCGAGCCGCCGCCGCTGCCCGGTGGCGGCATCTAGGACGATGGTGGCCGGGTCATCACGCCCGTTTTCGGCGACGAAGGCGAGCTGGCGGGAATCGGGCGCGAAGCGGGGGTGGAGGGTGTAACGGCCGCCGCCGGCCAGCCGCTCGGAGGGCGTGAGTCCGTGGGCGCGCAGCGAGTCGGCCAGTCGGTTGTAGCGCTCTTCGAGCAATGCGCGCCAAGCGCGCCAGCTAGCCGAGAAGGAGCGGCCGGTAGCGCGGCGCGCCACGCGGTCGAAGGCGAGCGGCGGCGGGATCAGCGCACCCGCAGCGCGCTGCACCAACTTCTGGTGCACCTCCGGCCCGTGCGTCCCGGCCAGGTAGTCGAGGAACAGCGAGCCGTAAACGTAGGGTCGCTGCCCTCCGGGCCAGACCGGACTGCTGCCGCTGGCCCGGTCGATGCCGTCGAATGCGCCCTCCAGCACCGCGGTGCGCAGGACCATGTCGTGGTAGCTGCCGTTCACCCGGCCGGCGCCGGTCACGCGCGACTCGTAATAGGTGGCGAGCCCCTCGATGGACCAGGTGGGCGTGGCCAGCGCGGGGAAGAACGGCCAGGGTGCGGGCACGCGGCCGAAGAGGGCACGCAGCGCGGCACCGAGTCCGGCGACGTGGTCCAGGTGCAAGATGTGGGTCAACTCGTGCACGAGGACCAGCTCCAGCCAGTCGTTGTGGAAGGCGAGCGCCGGGTCGTCCACGGGAGGGGCCGCGTAGACGACGATGCGGTTGGAGGGCAGCGGCGTGGCGAACCCGTTGGAGAAGTCCGTGTGGTCTGTGACGAGCAGGTCAATGGTGCCGCGCGGCGCGTGCAGCAGCTCCTGGCTGAGCACCTGGTAGGCGGCCTCGGCGCGGCCGGCGGCGTGGCGGGCCAGCTCTTCCAAACCGGGGGCGAAGGTGACCCGAAAGTGCACTGTCTCGAAGGTGTGCCAGCGCCACTGGGGCGGCACGTCCTGTGGGCGGGCCACCCCGGGACAGATAAGGAGCAGGGCAAGGAGGATGAACTTCTTCATGGGTTCAGGACAAGTTCACGCCGACGCGGAGACGCGCTGCGCCCCTTCGGCCCGGGATGACAGGGGAACCTCAAGGCTCAGCGGCCCGGCCGCGCAGGAAGTCTTCGAGCGCGCGCAGGTGGGCGCGCGCAATGCGCTCCTGGACCCCGGGATGGCGCAGCGCCGCCTCCTGCTCCGGCACCATCAGGAACATGGTCTCGGTGAGCGCGGCTGGCATCCAGGTGGGGCGCACGAGCGCCAGGTTGGCGCGCCCGACGCCCAGGTTGCGCAGTCCCA
>JACQVE010000170.1 GCA_016209965.1 Gemmatimonadota bacterium
CGTCTCATGCTTGTCGAGTATAACCCGTCTATCGGCCTCGAGGCAACTTGCCCGCCCCGGCTTGCGCATAAAACCCGAACCGCAGCGGCAAGGTTCCGCGCCGGCCCTGCCGGGCAGAGCGGCCCCGCGTGCACAGGCGGCCTGCCGTTCAGTTGCCGAGCCTCGCTCGAAGCCTGCCCCCCGTCGCGCGCCCGGGCGCCGCGAGGCGCGGCGTCCACTGGGTGCGATCCCTCCTCTACTCCTCTGCTGCAGAACCGTATCTGGCGGCACCCGCACGCCGGTTCCGCGGCCCCCGCGATGCAGGCCGAGGAACAACTTCCTACGGTTCTTATCCTGCAGGTGGCGCGCCAGCGCGCGTGGCGGCAGGGCCCGCCACTCGGGATGGCGCTTTCAACTACGTAGGCGGTGAACCAGGACCAGTCAGGGCAACCCGGCACGGGAAGGGCGGAACCCAGGGACTATGGCACGATCTGCCTGCCTCTGGCATCGAACACGCTCAGGGCATCCACGGGGCATGCGGCGCAGGACCGGATCAAGCGCTCCGCTTCGATCACCGGCGCCTCCGCTTTGAAGGCGGCCACACCCTCGTCATCGAAGTGGAAGACTTCGGCTGCGATGGCCATGCAGTCGCCAAATCCTACGCAGAGGAGCCGGTCGATGCGAATGGTCAACTCGCCGATCCTGCGCTCTACCACGTCGGCCACGAGGCGGTCTTGCGGCTCCGCTGGGTACGTTCAGGGCAGGACGGCGATGGCGTCGATCTCGATCTTGACATCGCGCGGCAGCCGCCCCGCCTGGATGGTCGAGCGCGCAGGCTTGTGATCACCGAAGTAGCGGGCGTACACCTCATTCATGGCGGCGAAATCGTCCATATCTGCGAGGTAGACCGTGGTTTTCACGACGGCGCCGAGGGAGGCGCCTGCGGCTTCCAGGATGGCGCTCAGGTTTTCCATCACCCTGGCGGTCTGGGCGGCGACGTCGCCCTGCACGAGGGCTCCCGTTTCCGGGTCGAGCGGGATCTGACCGGCCGTGAAGAGCAGGTTGGCAGCCACGAGCGCCTGGCTATAGGGTCCGATGGCCTGCGGCGCCGCCGCTGTCTGGATGCGTTCGAGCTGTGGCATTACCGCCCTCATCTCAGGGCTGCGAGGAAGCTATCGCGTGCTGCCGGACGGCCAGGCGCAACTCGTCCGCTGATACCGTGGCCACACCCGCCTTGCCCACCTCGATACCGGCGGCATGGTTGGCGAGCAGCGCCGCTTCCACGATGGTAGCGCCGGCGGCCAGGGCTACGGCGAGGGCGGCGGTGACGGTATCGCCCGCGCCGGAAACGTCGTAGACGGAGCGCGCGTCCGGCGGGATGCGCAGGTGCTGGCCTTCCTCGGTCATCAGCGTCATCCCCTCCTCGCCCAGTGTGATAAGCAGGTGACTGCAGTCCATGTGCCGGCGCATCCGCTCCATCCACTCCGGGTCACTGTAGAGGACGGGGCCGCGCAGCGCGGCAGCCAGTTCGCCGAGGTTAGGCTTGAACACCGTAGCGCCCCGATACTCGAAGAAATGCCGGGCCTTGGGGTCCACGACCACAGGGCGGCCCAGTCTGCGGCCCGCGTCCAGTGCCGCCTCGATAACGGCCGGCACCACCACCCCCTTGTCGTAGTCCTCGAGCACCAGCGCATCCGCCGCCGTGGCCAGTTCATCCACGGCCGCGACCAGCTCGGCGGTGCACGCCTGGTCGACATCTTCGTCCCACTCGCGGTCGTAGCGCCCCACCTGCTGGTGACGGGCCATGATTCTGGTCTTGACAGTCGTGGGCCGGCCGTCGGCCATGCACAGCCCACGCCCCTCGACGCCGAGGCGGGCGAGTTCCCGCGCGACCTCGGCCCCGGCCGCGTCGCGGCCCACGCAGCCCACGACCTCGCAGCTTGCGCCCAGAGCGATGACGTTGCCGGCCACATTGCCGGCGCCGCCCAGGGCCTGCCACTCCTCGGTGACGCGGACCACGGGGACCGGCGCCTCTGGCGAGATGCGCGAGGCGGCGCCGCGCAGATAGATGTCCAGCATGAGATCGCCGATCACCAGCACGCGGGTGTCGCGTGCGCGATCGAGCAGGCTATCGAGTCGGTCAGGCGAGAGTCGTTCCACGGATGACTGGGGTCGGCACGGAACTTGTGTCCCGGCATTGAACGGGCCGTGAAAGTACCACGTCCCCTTAGCAGTTGTAAAGCTAGTCTGCGTTCAGCCGACGGAGCCCGATGCAGCGCGTGCTGGTGGTGGTGGATGAGTGGATGCGCGGTGTGGCCCTCGGCGTGCAGGACTACTTCACGTTGGGGGGCCGGGCCACGCGCTCCGTCGCGGCCCGCCCCTTCTACTGGCGCAGCAGCCTGGGGATTCTGAGCAAAAAAACGCCCGGACCACCGAAGCAGTCCGGGCGTTGGATGGAGCCGGCGGGAGTCGAACCGAAGGTGACCGAGCGGACGCAGTCCGCGCAGGTCAACCCGCGTCGCGAGCGCAGCGAGCCGCGGGTGAGACTCCCGAGGACATTGATTCTGAGCAAAAAAACGCCCGGACCACCGAAGCAGTCCGGGCGTTGGATGGAGCCGGCGGGAGTCGAACCCGCGTCCGTGAATAGATCCCCCGGCGCCTCTACGTGCTTAGTCTACCCTTCGGTTTTCTCGTCCGCTCGGCGGCTGGCAGACGGCCTCTTGCGGACCAGCCTCGTCGAGTCTCACCCCTCCGGCTCAAGGCGCGCCGGGCGGGCCAGCCCGATTCGATCGATGTCTTCAGCCTCACCTCGGGCCGGGTCCGACTGAAGACAGGCGCGTAAGTTCCTTACGCGGCCAGCGCCAGCTGAGAGTTGGCACTTATTGGTTTTCCCGCAGTTTTACGAGGTGACGGGACCTCGGCACGCAGCACCGACTTCACTAAACACGTCGAATCCGTGTCGGCCCCTACAACAAGAAAGTTAGGCAAGCTCCGCGCCGGAGTCAACGGGCGCAGCGGTGACGCGATTCCGCCCCGCCGCCTTGGATGTGTAGAGCATCGCGTCCGCGCTGCGCAGGACCATGCCTGGCTCCGGCACGCATTCCGGGCAGGCAGACACGCCGATGGAAACGCGGACCGGGATGACCCGCCCCCGCCAGGCCACACCGCCGCGCCGCACCCGGTCCAGCAATCGCTGGGCGGCCTCCTGCGCCTCACCCAGGCCGGTCTCGGGCAGGAGTGCGACAAACTCCTCTCCGCCGAGTCGGGCGGCGAAGTCGGTCTCGCGCACCGATCCTCGAACGGTCTGGGCCAGCGCGCGCAGCACCGCGTCCCCCGCCTCGTGGCCGTACGTGTCGTTGATCTGCTTGAAATGATCGATGTCGGCAAGGAGCAACGCGACGGGCCGACGATAGCGCTGAAAGCGGGCCAGCTCCGCTGCCATGCGCTCCTCGAACGCCCGGCGGTTGTGGAGACCGGTGAGCGCATCACGCTCGGCGTCGTCGCGGACCTGATGATACTGCCGGGCGTGGCGAAGCTGCAGTCCCGCGTATGGCGCCAGGGTCTCGAGCACACCAACCGCCTCGGGATCCAGGCGCGGCTCCTTTGTGCTCCAGACCGCGAGCACGCCCAGGACGGCGCGGCTGGCGTCGGGGAGCGGCACGGCGGCGAGCGAGAGCGGCTGGGCCAGCCAGCGTTCGCCGGTCACGGCGACGGGCAGTGTTCTGCGGCGGGCCCGCCGGTGTTCCCGGAGGATGGCCGCGCCGCCGCGCGCGGCGAGGGCAAGCTCGCTTTCGAGGGGCGCGAATGCCGCGCCGGGCGCAGGCCCGCCATCTTCGCCGACCACGGCGAGAATGGCTCCGGCGCCCTCGTCCCATGCGGCCAGGGCGGCGCCGGTGCCACCCACCAGCGCCCGCGCGGATTCGGCGAGCTCGCGGGCGAAGGTATCGAGCTCGATCTCGCGTGGCAGGCGTCGCAGGAGCTCGAGGACCTGGCGGAAGCGTTCGCGTGTCGCCACCGCCCGCGCCTCGCGTAGCTGCATGCGCAGGAACACGCGCAGGTGAGCGGCAGCCGCCTCGAGCGCCGCGGTTTCCGGAAGCGCTGCGGCGGAATCGTACTCGAGCGTGAGGAGCGCATTCCGTTCCCCGCCGGGGTCGATGGGCACGACGCACGCGCGGGTGCCTGGCGCGGCCCAGGCGGGCGGCGATTCCAAGCGCAGAGGCATCCCTTCCTCCCAAGCCCAGCGGAGCGGGTCGCCGGCCAGGCGGGCGGCGGCAGGCGCCTCCCCTCCGCTGGCGACCTGCGGCAGCGCGCGCTCACCCGCGGCATCGACGTCCCACAACGTAGCCCGCCAGGCGCCCAGGCTCCTTTTCAGTGCTTCGAGGGTCCGCTCGAGTTCCCGCAGCCTGCGCGCCGCTTCGGCTTCCTCGCCCCGTTCGCCGCGGCCGCCAGCTTCGGCCGCAATGCGCTCGAGCACGCGCTCCTGCGCCTCGAGCCTGCCGCCCAACCGGCCGAACACGGCAGCCGGAAGCAGGCCCGCGGCCGCTGCTGCAAGCGCGGCCAATCCGCCTCGCAGCGTGAGGGCGGCGGTCCAGGCATCTGCAGCCAGGAGAAGCGCGATGGCGGCAGCGGCCGCGAGGGTTGCGCGACGCCGGGAAGCTTGCATGGCCAGGAGGAGGAGCCAGGTTGCGACGAGCGGAAGGAGTGGTGAGGCGAGTCCGCCACTGGCGAGCAGGAACGTGTGCAGTACCGGCCAGAGCGCGGCCGAGAAGAGGGCGCTGGCCGGTCGGCCGGCGCGCAGCCAGGCCAGGGCGAGAAACGCTGCGGCGGCGATCGCCGCGGCCAGCATCCCGGCTAGCGGCAGCCACGGCGCAGAAAGCAGCGCTGCGGCGTAGGCGAGTACGGCGCCCCCGAGTGGCGGCCGGTAGCCGGACAGGCGATTCGCCAACCGCGCCTTCAGGAAGGTCTTACCAGAAGCTGGTTTATTCGCGTCGCGGCGCACGCCGCGCCGAACCCATTGTCAATGTTCACGACCGTGACACCCGCGGCGCAACTGGTCAGCATGGCCAACAGCGCCGTGACGCCGCCGAAGGATGCACCGTAGCCGACGCTCGTCGGCACCGCGATCACGGGCACGCGTACGAGGCCGCCGACGACGGAGGGGAGGGCGCCCTCCATCCCGGCGACGACAATGACCACGGCCGCCTCTTTGAGGGCGCCCGCGTTACCCAGCAGCCGATGGATCCCTGCCACACCTACGTCGTAGAGGCGCTCGACGGCGTTCCCGAGCGCCGCCGCCGTGACCGCAGCTTCTTCAGCAACGGGAAGGTCCCCGCTTCCGGCGCTCACGACCAACACCGGACCGGTGTACCGGGCGTGCGCCGGCTCTTCTGCCACCAGGTGGACGATCCGGGCCACCTCGTGCACGGTGGCCGCCGGGAACGCCGCGGCCAGCGCTGTCCGCGCCGCCTCATCGGCGCGGGTGGCGAGAAAGCCGCGGCCGCGCGCGGCGAGGCGGGCACAAACCTCGACCAGATGGGGCGGTGTTTTTCCCGGGCAGTAGACGACCTCGGGGTACCCCTGCCGCAGCTCGCGGTGATGGTCCAGTCGCGCAATTGCCGTGGCGGGGTCCGCCACGACGACCTCCTCGACCGGCAGCCAGGCCATCCGATCGAGTGCCGCACCCGGCGTCTCGGCGCCCGCCGCCACCTCTTCCAACAGCCGCAGCAGCCGCTCCCGTGTCACGCTGCCGCCGCCAGGTAGGTTCCGAGATATTCCTCCAGGATGCGCCGCGCGTCCTGCAGGCTCTTGACCTGAAAAAGCCGTTGCCGCATGGAGCTCCCGTCCGGCAACCCTTTCGTGTACCAGCCCAGGTGCTTGCGGAATTCGATCATGGCCCGCCGCTCGTCCCGCTCGAACGCAATGGCGTTGCGCGCGTGCTCGAGAACCACCCGGAACCGCTCGCTCACGTCCGGGTCCGGCGGCACGGGTCTACCCTCCAGGGCGGCCCGCGCCTGCGCGAAAATCCAGGGTGCGCCATGCGAGCCGCGGGCGATCATGATACCCGCGCAGGCGGTGTGCTCCCGCAGGCGCCGGGCGTCGTGACCGGTCCAGACATCCCCGTTCCCAATGACGGGAATCTCCAGCGCCTCGACAACGGCCGCGATCTCGTCCCAGTCCGCGGCGCCCGAGTACATCTGCGTGCGAGTGCGGGCGTGCAAGGTCAACGCGCGCGCTCCCGCATCCTGGCAACGCAGCGCGATCTCCACCGGGTCGCGCATTTCCTCGCTCCACCCGCTGCGGACCTTCACCGTAGTAGGCAGCGGGGTCGCCGCGTCCACTGCCCGAAGGATGTGCGTGACCAGGTCCAGATCCCTCAGGCAACCGGAGCCCCCATTCCTGTTGACGACCTTCTTGACCGGGCAGCCAAAGTTGACGTCAATGAAGTCCGGCTCGTAGACCTCGGCCACCAGCGCTGCGGCTTCCGCCATCGCCGCCGGCTCAGCGCCGAAGATCTGGATGCCGATGGGCCGCTCCGCATCGTCGAAGCGCAGGTGCTTCCAGGTGCGCTCGCGCCCCCGCCGCAGGCCCTCGGCGCTGATGAACTCGCTGACGACCACGTCCGCACCGAAGCCCCGGCAGAGGCGGCGGAAAGGCGCCTCGCTCACTCCCGCCTGCGGAGCCAGAAGTAAGGGTACGCGGCCGCGGCCGAACAGGGTAAAAAACGCTGAAACCATGCCAGAATCTAAGCCTGCCTGGCGGCGCAAGCAATTGGGCGAGAGCGTTTTGACAGGCGGCCGGAACCGCTCTTATCTTGCCTCCGCTTCTCCTGACGCGCCCCGTCAGCCGCTGCGGAGGGCAGCATGGAATTGAGGGAGTTTTTCAATAAAGACATCGTCAAACTCCAGCTCCAGGGAGAGACGAAGGATGATGTTCTGAAAGAGCTCATCCACCTGCTCGGGCTGGACGAGAAGAGCGAGGGCATCCTCTTCAAGATGCTGAAGCGCCGCGAGAACCTCGGGTCTACCGGCATTGGCCGCGGCATCGCCATTCCTCACTGCCGATCGCTGGTGGCCAATCGCCTGCGCATCGCGTTCGGCCGCAAGCCAGAGGGTGTGGATTACAAGGCCATCGACAACCAGCCCGTCTACTTCTTCTTCCTCATTGTCGCGCCGCCCCTCGAGGTCAGCAACCAGTACCTGCCTGTCCTGGGCAAGATCGCCCAGTTTGCCAAGGACCCGGAAGTGCCCAAGCGGCTCAGGTCACTCGACACGCCCGAGGAGTTCCTGCAACTGCTGGAGGACAAGGCCCTCTGAGCCCCGTTGCTCCCCCGGCGGCAGCATCCCGGTACCCCGCGCAGCTCCGGTAGCTGACTCGACCACTCGCCGCAAAAATCGAGGCGCCGGATCCGACCAGGGTCCGGCGCCTCAATCAGCTCTGACAGAATTGGCCGTCTGGTTCGCCCTCCTATTTGGCGACCACCATCTTGCGGACCGTGCTCTCGCCGTTGACAACGAGTTGCTGGTAATACACCCCCGAGGCGACCTTCCGGCCGCTCACGTCGAGCCCATCCCAGAACGCCTCCTTCAAGCCCGACGTCGTGTACTCGAGCACGTCCACCGGTACGCTGTTCCCCTCCGGGTGGTTCAACGCGGTGGGCACCGCGACGAGCTGTTGCAGCACGTTGTAGATCCGGATCGAAACTACGACCGGCTTGCCGCTGGCGAAAAGCTCGTCCCCCAGAAAGAAGCGGAGCCGTGTTTCCGGGTTCAACGGGTTCGGATAGTTGGGCTCCAGTCGGAATCCGCGCGCTCGTCCGGCCGTGGATCCACCGCCCCCCGGGTCCTGTCCGAGCAGCGGCGCGGGGAGTAAGGCGAGCGCGAGAAGGAGGACGACACCGACGCCGCTACCGCGCCTCATCGTCACCTCCGCACAGAACTGCTGTGCCGTAGCTGAGTTTGCGATGGCCCTCCAGTACCTGGGACACCTGGGTCGCCGCGTCCACACGACTCGGCGGTTGCAACATAGGCCGCGCTCACGCCCCAGTCAAGAGTCGGGCTGAGGCCGCTGAGGCCGCGCGGGCAGAGGCCGCGGGGGCCGTGCACCCGCCTTAGTGGTCGAATTCGCAAGTACGGTCGCATTCGGCCGCCGATCCGTCCCCACTGGCTGGGTGCGTGACCGTACTTACGAATTCCACTCAGGCGTTGGTGCGGAGGAAGCGTTCGTCGCCGCGGCGCTGGGTGACGCCGGTGCTGTCCAGGTATTCGAGGAGGGGGATGAGGAATTTGCGGGAGACGGGCAGGACGCGTTTGAACTCCTGGGGCGTAAGGCCGATGCCGGCGGTCAGCTCGCGGCGCAGCGCGCGGATGGCGTTTTCCAGGGCCGGGCGGGCAAAGTAGAGGTCTGGAGTGAGGCTAACCAGGCGACCCTCCTGTTCGAGCAACTTGAGTAGCGGCCAGAAATCCGGCCGCTGGCCGAGCGCCGCAGGCAACTCTGCCACGGTTGGGGGGGCGAGGCCCGCCTGCTCGAAGATGCGGACCAGCTCGTCGCGCGCCTGGCGCTGTTCCGCGGCGAGTTCGGGAGTGAAGCCCGCCCGGGCAACGTTTCGGCCGCGGGCTTCGATTCTTCCTTCCGCGAGCAGGCTCTCGAGCGCCCATTCGGCAAGGGCGGCCGGCGCGTGGGGCGGCAGCGCGCGACGCAGTTCCTCGCGGTCTATGCCTGGTCGCAGCGGCTGGGCCGCGTGGTGGCGCTCGACCGCAGCGGCGAGGATTTGCCGCGCGCTGTCGGCCAACTCATGGCTGAAGAGGAGGCCGCCGACTCTGAGCAGGGCTGTGGCCTCGAGGCGGGCGAGCGCCGCGCCGACGGCAGGAGGCGGGTGCGGCGTCTCGATGGGCAAGCGGTCGGCCGGGAGGCCACCCCAGCCGGCGAGGCGGACGCGCGCCGGGATCGCCTCGGCGACGGGGCGGTCGAGGAGCGCGGAGAGCGCCTCGGCTTCAGCGGGAAGGAGGCGCGGACGTTTCGGGGGCGCCGGTTCGACCACGCGCCCTCCGCCGATGGTGGTTACAGGGGAGTAGGAGCGGATCACGAAACAGTCGCCCGCGCGCGCGACTACTGGCGCTTCCAGGCGGAGCTGAGCCCAGCATTCCTCGCCCGGGCCAAGCTCTGTCCGCCCGAAGGTAACGACCCGGCCCATGACCTCAGCCGTGCCCAGGTGGAAGCGCACCCGCTGGCGGTTCCGAACCGAGTGTGCGGCATGGGCGAGCAAGCGCAAGCGGACCGTGAGCATGTGTGAGCTCTGCCAGGCGGTTCCAGTCACCAGGACCGCGCCGCGCCGCAATGCCTGGCGCTCGATCCCCGCCAGCGCAATGCCCGCCCGCTGCCCGGCGGCCACGGCAACGACTTCCCGGCCGTGTTGCTGCAGGGCTCGGATCCGGGCGCTCGCTCCGCTGGGCAGCACGCGCACGACCTGATCCCGTTCCACGCGGCCGCTCCACACGGTTCCCGTGGTGACCGTCCCCGTCCCCCGAACCGTGAAGACGCGGTCGATGGGCAGACGGAAGAGATCGTCGGCCGTCCGGTCGTCCACTCGCTGCACGGCCCTGGCCAGCGCCTCGCGCAGATTCTCGAGGCCGGCGCCGGTGCGGGCGGAGACGGGGATGATCGGCACCTGAGCGAAGGCGGTCGGCGCCAGCTCACGGCGCAGCTCATCCATGACCAGCTCGAGCCAGGCCGTCTCGACCAGGTCGCTTTTCGTGACTGCGACGACGCCGGCGCGCACACCCAGGAGTTCGACAATGGCCAGGTGCTCGCGCGTCTGAGGCATGACCCCTTCATCCGCGGCAACGACGAGTAGGGCGAGGTCCATGCCCGTGGCCCCGGCGAGCATGTTCCGGACGAACGCCTCGTGGCCCGGCACATCGACGATCCCCAGCTCGAGGTCCGGAGCGAGGGCCAGGTTGGCGAAGCCCAGGTCGATGGTAATGCCGCGTCGCTTCTCCTCAGGAAGCCGATCCGTGTCGATCCCGGTCAGCGCGCGTACCAGCGCCGTCTTGCCATGGTCGATGTGGCCGGCCGTCGCCAGGATCAGCCGGCGCATGCCCCTCTCCGGACCGCGTCCGCCAGAAAGTCGAGGGAGTGCAGCACCCCGCCGTGGAGCACGTGTTGGGCCAGGAATCGGGACAGCACCATCCAGTGTCCGTCCGTGCGCCGCAGTACCACGGCCTCGCCGGCGCATAGCCGGAGGAGGTCCAGGCGCGCCCGTGCGGGCAAGCGGGCGCCGCCGCCGGTGTCCGCGCAACCGGTGCAGCGGAGGCCGCCGGCGTCAAAGTCCAGGTGGACGTCCTCCGCCGCTGGAACTCTTCGCCCGCACTCGCCGCACGTCTCCAGAGCCGGCGCAAAGCCGAGGCGTCCGACGAGCGCCCAAACTTCCGCCAGGATCCTGCTCTCGAGTTCGACCGGCTGGCAGCTTTCCAGGCGGTCCAGCGCGCGCCGCACCTGCTCGAAGAGAAGCGCGTCCGGCTCCTCACTGGCCGTGCGAAGCACGAGCTCGGCAACTAGTGAAGCGCCGCCGAATCGGAGCAGGTCCTGGCCCAGGGTTTGGCGGTTGCGCGCCAGCTCGAAGCTACTCAGAGTCTGCAGCTCTCGGGACTCCTTGAGGTAGAGCGTGGCGATGCCGTCAGTGAAGGGCTCGAGGATGCCGCCGAAGCGGCTGCGCGGCCGAAGCGCCCCCTTGGCGATGGCCGAGCGGACGCCGTGGCTTCCGGTCAGCAGTCGCAGGATCTTACTGGTTTCGCCGTAGGGAAAGGCCTGCAGGATGAGCGCGTCCGCACTGATGAGGGGCATGAGTACAGCCTGCGCTAGGGAGGGGCGGCATCAGGGGGTGAATCGGCCAAAGTCCTCGGGATTCAGCCGGCGCAAGTAGTTCTTCAGCTCCTCGGCGCGCAGCCCCTCTGAACCGCCTGCCTTGCCGCCTTCCGCCTCTTCGGGCTCGGCGAATTCCGCGGCTTCCGCGTCGGTGATCTCGATGGCAGTGTTCTCCAGCAGCTCGTCACTGGTGAAGATCGCCGCTTGCATGCGCAGGGCAATGGCAATGGAATCGGAGGGCCGCGCGTCCACGCTGAAGAGCTCCGCTCCGCGCTGGATGATCAGCTCGGCGTAATAGGTGTTTTCCACCACCCTGCTGATCACCACGCGCTGCAGCGCGCCACCCAGCCCCACAATCACGGAAGCAAACAGGTCATGCGTCAGGGGGCGGGAGAATTTCATTCCGGCCAGCTCCATGGCTATGGCGCTCGCCTCTCCCGGTCCGATCCAGATAGGCAGCACCCGATTCCCGGACTTCTCCTGCAGGATGACTACCGGCGTGTTGGATGCCCGGTCCAGTCCTAGGCTCTGCACTTTTACTTCCGTCATAGCGGTCTCCACGCCTTGAGACTGGGATCAGGTTCCTAGCTGCCAGGACGCGAGATAGCGCTCCTGCTCGGGCGTCAAGCGGTCGATTTCGATGCCCATAGCCGCCAGCTTCAGGGCCGCAATCTGGCGGTCAATCGACTCGGGAACTCGATAGACCTGTCGGGTCAGCTCCTGGGCGTGGCGCGCGATATACTCGGCCGCCAGCGCCTGGTTGGCAAAGCTCATGTCCATGACCGAAGCCGGATGCCCCTCCGCCGCCGCCAGATTGACCAATCGACCTTGGGCGAGCACGAACACCCGCTGGCCGGCGATGCGGTATTCCTGCACGAAGTCGCGCACCTCCCGGGGCTCGCCGTCGGCGATGCTGGCCAGAGTGTCGAGCGCCAGCTCCACGTTGAAATGGCCCGCATTGGCGACCACCGCGCCATCCTTCATGGCGCGGAAATGCTCCTCCCGGATCACATGGACATCGCCCGTGAGGGTCACGAACAGATCCCCCTCCACGGTGGCCCGCTCCATGGACATGACGCGGAACCCGTCCATCGCCGCTTCCAGCGCCTTGACCGGGTCGACTTCCGTGACGATCACATTGGCGCCGGCGCCGCGCGCCCGCATGGCGAACCCGCGACCGCACCATCCGTACCCGGCCACCACGACCACGGATCCGGCGAGCAGCATGTTGGTTGCGCGGAGGATCCCGTCCAGAGTGCTCTGACCCGTGCCGTAGCGGTTGTCGAAGAGGTGCTTGGTATAGGAATCGTTGACAGCGATCACCGGGAAGAGCAGCACATCGTCCTGAGCCATTGCCCTCAGCCGGATGACGCCCGTCGTGGTTTCCTCCGTCGAGCCCATCACGCCGGCGGCGAGCTCGTCCCGCTCGGCCGCCGCGAGCTGGCTTGCCCAGCCGCGGACCGGGGCGGCCAGGTCGTCAAAGCGCTGGAGCGCGATCATGTGCAGGGAGCCCACCAGGTCAGCACCGTCATCCATGGTGATGTGCGGCCGGTGGGCGAGCGCCGCCCGGATATGCTCGTAGTAGGTGTCGTGGTCCTCGCCCTTGATCGCGTATACCGAAATCTCGTGATCCCGCACCAGGTGGGCGGCGACGTCGTCCTGGGTCGACAAGGGATTGGAGGCGCACAGCGCCACCTCCGCGCCGCCGGCCTGGAGGGTCACGGCCAGATGGGCCGTCTCCGTGGTGACGTGAAGGCATGCAGAGAGACGCAGCCCCTGGAGCGGCCGCTCCCGTTCGAAGCGCTCCCGGATCTGGCGCAGCACGGGCATCTGCCGTTCGGCCCACTCGGTGCGGAGGCGCCCCCTCCGGGCCAGGGCGGGGTCACGGATATGGCAAGGCACACCAGTGTCAATGGGCATGTCCACTCCTGCCATCGAGTTGTCAGGCGCCGACAGCCGCGCGCAGGGCGCCAACCCGGTCGGTCTTCTCCCAGGCGAAGAACTCCAGCATTCCAATGTCCGACTCGCGCGTGTACGGCGTGCGGCCAAAGTGGCCGTAGGCTGCGGTAGCCGTGAAGATCGGCCGGCTGAGGCCGAGCGCTTCGATGATGGCGCGCGGCCGGAAGTCGAATACTTCCTTCAACCCCTGGGCAATCTGCTCGTCAGGCAGCTCCCCCGTGTCAAAGGTATCCACCTGTACGGCGAGCGGCTCGGCAACGCCGATCGCGTAGGCGAGCTGCACCTCGCAGCGACGCGCCAGCTCGGCGGACACCACGTTTTTCGCGGCCCAGCGCGCAGCGTAAGCGGCTGATCGGTCCACCTTGGAAGCATCCTTGCCGCTGAACGCGCCACCACCATGGCGCCCGCTGCCGCCATAGGTGTCCACGATGATCTTGCGTCCCGTGAGCCCGGTGTCGGCCTGCGGGCCGCCGGTGACGAAGCGACCTGTGGGGTTGATATGCAGGGCGCAGTACGGGCGATCGAAGAGCTCGGCCGGCAGCACGGGGACGATGGCCTCCTCGAGCAGCGTCTCGCGTACCTGTGCAAGGCTCATTTCGGGGGCGTGCTGCGCGCTCAACACGACGGTATGCAGGCGTGACGGCCGGTCCCCATCGTACTCGACTGTCACCTGCGCCTTTCCGTCGGGGCGCAGCCAGGGGAGCCGCCCGCTCCTGCGCAGCCAACCCAGCCGCTCGACCAGGCGGTGCGCGAGCAGAATCGGCGCCGGCATGAGCTCCGGCGTTTCGTCGGCGGCGTAGCCGAACATCATTCCCTGGTCCCCCGCGCCACCCGGGTCGACGCCGAGTCTGATGTCCGCCGACTGCTGGTTGAGGGAGGCCAGCACCGCGCAGCTCTGGCCGTCCAGGCCGTACTCGGCATTGGTATAGCCTATCGAGGAAATCGTCCGCCGCACGACTCCGGGGATATCGACGCGCGCGGTGGTTGTGATCTCGCCCGCGATCAGCGCCAATCCGGTGGTGACCAGGGCTTCGCAGGCTACTCGGCCGGCCGGATCCTGGAGCAGGACGGCATCGAGCACCGCGTCGCTGATCTGATCGGCAATCTTGTCCGGGTGACCTTCCGTGACCGACTCGGACGTGAAGAGGCGACGACTCAACTCAACTCCTGTCCGGCTCTCGAAGTCGGGGCAGAAAGTTAGCCGCTCAGGCGACCGGCGACAAGTTCCAGCGGCCGGAGAAGAGCGAGAGGTCGAGCCAGCGCGAGATCCCTCGCACGAGCAAGTCAGTCACCTCCTCGGCTGTGGCCGCCTCGAGCGCTTCAGCCACGACAGCGCGCGCGTCGGTCGCAGAGATGCTGCGGATGACTTTCTTGATTTCGGGCAGGGATGCCGGCCCGACGCTGAGCGCGGTGATGCCGAGGCCGAGTAAGAGGAGCACGCCCAGGGGATTGCCGGCCAGCTCGCCGCAGACGCTCACCTCGATGCCGGCGGCGCGGCCGGCTTCGGCTGTCCGCTTCAGCAACTGGATGACCGAGGGGTGGAAGGGCGTGTAGAGCCGCGCCAGACGGGAATTGCCACGGTCAACGGCCAGGGTGTACTGCACCAGGTCATTGGTGCCGATGGAGAAGAAATCCGCGTATCGAGCGAGCTCGGCGGCCGTCAGCGCGGCGGCCGGCGTCTCGATCATGACGCCGAGCTTGTAGCCAGGATTGAGGGCGATCCCCTGTGCGCGCAGCCGGTCCGCCTCCTCTTCCAGGAGCTGACGCGTGCGCCGGATTTCGTCCACATCATTGATGAGGGGCAGCATGATGCGCACATCGCCATGCGCAGTGGCGCGCAGCAGGGCGCGGAGCTGGACGCGGAAGAGCTCGGGCAAGTCGAGGCAGACGCGAATGGCGCGCCACCCGAGAAAGGGGTTCTCTTCGGGCGGCATCTGCAAGAAAAGCGGGAACTTGTCACCGCCCAGGTCGAACGTTCGGATGAAGACGGCCTGGTGTGGGAACGCCTCGGCAACGTGGCGGTAGGCCCGGTATTGCTCTTCCTCCTCAGGCGCCGAGCTGCGCCCCACGACCACGAACTCGGTGCGGAAGAGGCCGACGCCTTGCGCCCCGTGGGAGCGCGCCGCTTCCGCCTCCGCAGGCAGGTCGATGTTCGCCCGGAGCAGTACGGGCTGCTGATCCGGCGTTATCGGCTCGAGGTGCGCGAGCAGCACGAGTTCCTGCTCCCACTCCCTCACCTTCACGTCCCGGCCGCGATAGACCTCCTTCTCCTGCTCCGTGGGCTCGAGAATGACCCGGCCCGTGCGGCCGTCCAGGATCAATTCCTGGCCCGTCTGGAGGTGGTCGGAAAGATCGCCCAGGCTGACGACGGCGGGGAGGTTCAGCGCTCGTGCGAGGATCGCGGAGTGCGAGGTTCGCGTGCCCGCATCCGTGGCGATCCCCAGGATCGCGGTGCGATCGAGCTGCACGGTAATGGTGGGAGTGAGATCCCGGGCGACGAGGATCACTCGCTGCTCCAGTCCCTGCAGCGCGAGATCGGGATCCTGAAGTCCGAGCAGGCGCCGCACCACGCGCAGCTCGATGTCCAGCAGATCGTTAAGCCGGTCCAGGATCATGGGGTGGGCCGCCCTGCGCCACTCTGCCTCGAACTCGAGCATGCGGAGCTCGAACGCCCGCGCCGCCGAGAGGTGATTCTCGCTGATGTAGTTGACCGTGCCCTGGACCAGGTCGGGGTCGTCGAGCATGAGGATCTGCGGCTCGAAAATCTGCGCTTCCACCGCTCCCAGCCGCTCCGCCGTCTGCCTCTGGACCTCGCGAATCCGGGTCTTGGCCCATTCCCGTGCCTCCTGGAATCGCTCGATCTCGCTCGCTATGGCCTCCGGCGCCACGGTCGCCTGCGGAATGCGCGGGACCTCCAAGCGCAGCACGTAAGCCGGCCCCATCACGATGCCCGGAGACGCGGGAATGCCATCACGGATCAGGCTCACGCCTCCCCCTCTCCGAACTGACGCGCTACCAGCGCCGCTAACTGCTCGACCGCCGCCGCCGCATCCTCGCCGCTGGCCCAGATGGTGATCTCGCTGCCGCATTCCGCGGCCAGCATCATGACCCCCATGATGCTCTTGCCATTCACTTCGAGTTCGTCTTTCCGCACCCGGATCTCCGACTGAAAGCGGTTGGCCAGCTTGATGAACTCGGCTGCCGGCCGGGCGTGCAGGCCGTATTTGTTCTGGATGCATACGCGGCGTTCGTGGGCCAGAGAAGCCGCGCTCATGGCAGCATCTTCAGCGCCAGTCCCACGATGCCGAGCAGCGCGAGCAAGGCGATCATGGGCGTGCGGATCGCGCTGCCGTAACGCAGCCCTGCGACGGCAGCGAGGCCGGCCAGCGCGATCCAGGGGAGCGGCAGCACCGTTCCCACCACCTTCCCCGCCGCTGCGAGTGGCAGCACCAGTCCGACGAGGAAAGCGCCCAGCAGGTCCAGCCAGCGCTGGGCGGGCCCGAGTGGCGAGTGCCGCAGCCGTTCGCCCACGCCTATGCCCTCGCGCAGTCCGAGGCGCAGAGCCCAAGCTCGCAACAGCACGTGCCCCGAGTTGTAGATGATCAAGAACCCGAACACCGCCACCCACCAAGGCGCGCCCGCAAAGAGCAGCGCCAGAGCTGCCAGCACGCAGACCGGCCGCCAGCCTGCCCAGACCAGCCGGTCCCCCAGGGTGCCGAGCGATCCGCGCACTGCGGTCTTGAAACGCTCGACCACGGCCGGGTCCTCTCGCTCCGCTTCGAGCGTGGCTACCGCGCCGAGGGCCACGGGGGCCAGGTAAGGGTGACTGTTGAACAGGCGGCTGTGGCGCTCGAGCGCTTCTGCCAGAAGCTGCGGCTCGTTGCGGTAGATTACGCGCAGCGCGGGCAGAAGGGCAAACGCGAAGCCGGTGCCGAGCAAGGTCCGGTAATTCCATGATCCCTGGATCGCGAAGGAGCGCAGGAAGACAACGAGCCGCACCCCGGTGCCCAGCCGCATTAGCGGACCAGTAGCAGGATGGACCCGCACAACAGGCCCAGCAGCACGGCGATGCGACGCTCGCCCCACCCGCCAAACAGGGGCAGCGTGGCGGCCAGCATGGCGGTTCCCGTGACGGCCAGCGTGCCCACCGCCCAGGAGCCCTCCAGCTCCCAAAGGCCGCTGAGGTGCCGGAGCAACGCTACCCCGACTGCCGCACCAGCCAGCGTCACCGCGGCGCCGCGCAGCAAGTCGAGGCCCATGGCCAGCAGGTGACGGCGCTCGAGCTGCCGGGGCGCGGCCGCGGGCGTGTGGTCGAGCACGTTCCCGACCACACGTTCGTTCAGGCGCCTCACCTGATGGACGGCCAACCCGGCGAGGCGCTCCCAGCCCAGACCGACCAGCACGGCAAACAGGAGCAATACGGGATCGGGCACCGCAGCCCCACTCTGGATGTGCGCGGCCGTAGCCGCAATGGCTGCCGTGCCCGCCTCCGGATAGCGAGCTGCGCCGACGGGCAGGATGAGCAGCGCCGAGGCCTCGAGCAGGACACCCACGGCCACACCGATGCCCGGATGCCCCAGGAGCAGGCCCGTGAGCGACGCGGCGACGAGGGGTCGCGAAATCATGATCTGCGGGAACGAGGTCGCGTCCAGTCCGACGACGCCACCGAGGAGCGCTACAGCCAGCCAGCTCATTCGCGGATGTCCTTCTGCCTGAGGAGCTGCAGCAGCTCGATGCGCCGGGAGCCGGGCAGGTCCCGCGCCGTGCTGACCACGCCCTCCTCAGCCAGGCGCAAGACCTCTCGCTCTTCCTCGCCGCTCAAATAAAGGTAGGGGAGCACGGCGCGCCGGCCGGGGGCGTAGTGGATCCCCCCGACATTCACTTCCGCACCCCGGAGCAGGCCGCCCTCCGCCAGCCGCCGCATGGTACCTAAGTCCCGCGTCAACAGGATCACGCGGTCCGCGTGCTGCTGCCAATCCTGCAGGTGGCGGCGCGCCGTTTCCACGTCCTCGAAGTCCGTGGCCAGATTCGGCGGCAGCCCGAGCCCGTACAGCTCCTGCTCCCACGAGGATTGCGCCAGCTCGTCGTCGACTATCACGATACGATGGGGGTGCAGCGCCATACCCCAGCCCACCACCACCTGCCCGTGGATGAGGCGCTCATCCACTCGATATAGCACGATGGGCATCTCTCTCCAGCTCGGCCGGCGCGCAGCAGATCGTGTTGCGCCCTCTGCTCAGCAGGCGGGGCACGAGTTCGGTGAGGGGGAGCTCGCGGTGCGTCACGAACTCGAGGAGCACAGGCAGGTTCACGCCGGAGATCACGACTACGCCCGGATGCTCGAGGCCGAGGCGCCGGGCGGCGAAGCCACAACTGCCGCTCTGCAGGTCGGTGAACAGAATAGTCGGTTCGGGGCCGATCAACTCGCGGATCTGCGCCGCCAGGAGCTCCGGTGAAAGACCCTGATTGCTGACGGCGCCGAGCACCTCGGGCCCCGCGCCGGTGATGCGCTGCGCCGCGTCCACGAGCCCCTGCGCCAGAGAGCCGTGGGCAACGACGATGCCCCGGGCCGGCCGGCCGGGCTCACTCATAGTCCTCCTCGAGGTAATCCCGGACGGGTCGCATAGCCTCGCGCAGTTGCTGGTCGAACAAGGCGGCGGAGTGGATGCCGGAGTATTTCAGGAGGTGATTCATGGCCACCACCTCGGAGATCACGGTGATGTTTTTGCCGGGGTTCAACGGGATGACCACCTTCGGCAACTTGACGCTCAGGATCTCGATCTCCTGGGCCTCGAGGCCCGTGCGGTCGTAGTAGACGCGATCATTCCACTCTTCGAGCTGGACCACGACCTCGATCCGCTTCTGCTGGCGAATCGCCCGGATCCCGAAGAGCGCGGGAATATCAATGATGCCTATGCCGCGGATCTCCATGTGGTGGCGCTGCAGTTCGTGACCCCGACCTAGCAGGATGTCGTTGCCCCGCCGCGTGATGTGCACCAGGTCGTCGGCCACCAGGCGATGCCCGCGCTCGACCAGGTCGAGCACACACTCACTCTTGCCGATGCCGCTCCGGCCCACGAAGAGCAAGCCCACGCCATACACGTCGGCCAGCGATCCATGCATGGTGGTCGCGGGCGCGAACTGCTCCTCGAGGTAGGGTTGGATGCGACGGTAGAAGTCGCCCGTCTTGAGCCTGGACCGGATCAGGGGGATGCCGCGGCGTCGTGCGAGCTCGAGCATGAGGGGCGGGATCTCGAGGCTCTTCGTGACCACAATGGCCGGCATCTCGAGGGCGTAGAAGGTCTCGAGCACGCGCTGCAGCTCGTCGGGCGCCAGCGAGCGGAGAAAGCTGATTTCTGTCTCGCCCAGCACCTGCAGTCGTCCGCGCGGCGAGCGCTTGGTGTAGCCGGCCAGGATCAGGCCGGGATTCGAGATGTTGGGGCCTTCGATCTTCCGGTCCAGGCTGCAGCCGTCCGTGAGCAGCTCGAGGGCCAGCGTTTGCTGCTTGGTGCGCAGCAGTTCTTCGACTGTGAGCTTACCCAACGATCAAGAGCTCCCCGTGGCGGGTGCAGGCAGCTCCGACAGCTTCGCGGCGCGATGGTCGCGGTCGCGCTTTCGCGCCCGCCTGAGCTGCCGGGCCAGCCGGTCTGCCGCCCGATCCAGCGCCATGCGGAAGGTGTCACCATCGCCGCCAGCCACCATGACGTGGCCGCCGGCGGCAGCGAGCCGCGCCTCCGCCCGCATGCGGCCATGGTCGGTGGCGAAGCTCACGCTGGCAGAGGCGATGCGCGGGTCATATCGGGTCAGGCGCCGCATTCGTTCCTGGGCGCGCGAGCGGACCGACTCGGGAACTGTGCAATGACGTGCGGTAATGCTGATGTCCATCGGGTCCTCCCAGGTTTCGGAGTCCACGGCTCACCTTCCACGCGGCGCGCCGGGCCGCGGCTATGCGGCAGGGCGCAGCACCTGTTCGAGATGGGCCAGTGTGTCGCGGGCGGCGCGCTCCCAACTGAAGTGTTCGGCAAAGGTGCGCGCCTGCTGGCCCATGCGACTGCGCAGCGCCTGGTCGATCAACAACAGCTCGAGCCGGTCGGCCAGCGCGTCGGTGCGGCCGTGCGGCACCAGGAACCCGGTGGCACCATCGACCACCGAATCCCGCAGCCCCGGCGAATCGCTGGCCACCGTGGGCGTGCCGCACGCCGCGGCTTCCAGGTTGGTGATGCCCCACCCCTCCTTGGATGAGGTCAGGACGTGCACCCACGCCCGGCGCAGCAATTCCCGCTTTTCCTCTTCCGACACATAGCCCAGGATCTGGACGCGGTCGTGGAGACGGAGCTCGTCCCGGAGCCTCTCGATTTGCGAAGCATAATCGCCGCGCCCGGCGATGATCAAGCGCGCCGCGACCCCCCGCTCGCGCAGCGTGCGCACAGCTTGGAGCACCAGGTCGATCCGCTTGTAGCGCTTGAGACGCCCCAGGTAGAGGAGCGTGGGCTGCGGAAAGCGACCGTCGCCCGCCGGAGAATAGCTCTCGAGGTCGATGCCGTTGGGGATCACCGTGATCTGAGCAGCAGCGAAGCCGCGGCCCTGCAAGTCGAGGGCGGTACTTCCGGAAACGGCCTGGGTCGGCACGCCGCGGTAGACGCGGCCGAGGGGCTGCTCCAGCATCCAGGTAGCGGCCGCCAGCGGCAGAGCCGCCTCCTCGAAGGCCGTTCGGCCGAACAGGTGATGGACCAGCAGGACAAGCGGGCGACTGACCCAGAGAGGCGTGAAGAGCGGGACCTTGTTCAGGTCCTCGATCACGAGATCGAAGTCCGGGCTGCGCAGCCGAGTCCGGTAATAGGCGGCGGCCGCGAGGGCAAAGGTGTGCCGGCCGCCCGCCCGGTGTACCTCCATCCCGTCCACCACGGCCTGGCGCGGCGCGCCCCGCCAGCCGGAGACGAGGAGTGTCACCCGGTGCCCCCACCGCACCAGCCGGCCGAAGACCTCGTGCAGGTGGGTTTCCGCGCCGCCCGCCTGCGGGTTGAGACGGTCCTGCCAATTAATCACCAGGAGGTTCAGCTTCCCTCCCCCTCCCGGAGCGAGGCGGGCTCCCGGCCCTCGAGCTTGTGGAGCACGGCATCGAGCACCCCATTCACGAACCGGGCGCTCTCGGCCGTGCCGTATTTCTCGGCCAGGTGGATCGCCTCCTGGAGCGCGACCCGGCGGGGCACGTCCTCGAGGTACCCCATTTCGGCCGCACAGAGGCGGAGCACGTTGCGGTCAATAGCCGAGAGGCGCTCGAGCCGCCAGTTGGTCAACGCCTGCTGGACGAGCCCGTCAATCTCCTGGCGGTGCTCCGCCACGGCGCGCAGAATGCGCACGAGGTGAGGGCGGCCGGATTCAGCGATCCGGCCCTCTTCCAGGAAGTTCTCCAGGATGGCGAGCGGCGAGCCTTGCGCGCCACGCGCCTCCCAGGCGTACAGAATCTGGAGCGCCCAGCCTCGCGCCCGGCTACGAGCCCGCACCCTTCGCCTTCCCGAGACGCTGGAACAGGTCCGCCATTTCCAGGGTGCTCAGCGCCGCGTCCCAACCCTTGTTGCCGGCCTTGCCGCCCGCGCGTGCCAGCGCCTGCTCCGCGTCATTGGTGGTCAGCACGCCGAAGCTCACGGGCACTGCTGCTGCCCGCCCCACCGCCGCCAGTCCGCGGGCCGCCTCGCCGGCCACGTACTCGAAGTGCGGTGTTTCCCCCCGAATCACGCAGCCCAGGGCGACCACGCCGGCGTAGCGTGCGCGCCGTGCCACGCGGCGCACGGCCGGCGGCAGCTCCCATGCCCCGGGGACCCAGATCACGTCCACGTCCTCTTCCCGCACGCCGTGTTGCAGGAGGCAGGCCCGGGCGCCCGCGACCAGTCGCTCCGTGACAAGCTCATTAAACCGGCTGGCCACCAGCGCGAAGCGCTTGCCTGTTCCATCCGGCCGCCCGCGTATCTCCGCCACCTTTGACCCTTCCTGACCTGCCCTAAGTGGTCGAATTCGCAAACACGGTGGCGTTCGGCCACGATCCGTCCCCGGCGGGTGCGTGCTCAGGATCCACTGGGCACCGCCTTGGGGAGTGCCTCCAGCTCCGCCGCGCGGGCCCCCTGCCCTGCACCACCTTGGGGAAGTGCAGGAGCGGGCGCCCCGGAGCTATCGGATTCCAGCAGCAGGTGTCCCAGCTTGGTTCGTTTTGCCGCCAGGTAGCCACGGTTGTAGTCGGTGGGCGCGATCTGGATCGGCTCCCGGCCCGTGATCTTCAGGCCATAGCCCTCGAGGCCCACCACCTTGCGCGGATTGTTGGTGAGCAAGCGGATCGAGGTCAGGCCGAGATCCAGGAGGATCTGCGCGCCGATGCCGTAGTCCCGAAGATCGGGCTTAAAGCCCAGGGATTCGTTCGCCTCGACTGTATCCTGTCCCTCGTCCTGCAACGCGTAGGCCCGGATCTTGTTCGCGAAGCCGATGCCGCGCCCCTCCTGCCGCAGGTATACAACGGCCCCCTCGCCCTGTTCATCGATGCGCCGCATGGCGGCGTGGAGCTGCTCGCCGCAGTCGCAGCGCAGCGAGTGGAAGACATCGCCGGTCAGGCATTCCGAGTGCATGCGCGCGAGCACGTTCTTCTTGCCTGCGATCTCGCCCTTGACCAGGGCGAGGTGCTCGCGGTGGTCGATCTGGTTCTCGAAGGCGATGACCCGGAACTCGCCGAACGGAGTGGGCAGGTTGGCTTCGGCAATGCGCCGCACCAACCGTTCCGTGCGCAGCCGGTAAGCCACGATCTGGGCCACAGTGACGAACCTCAGGCCGTGCTTCCTGGCGAAGACTTCGAGGTCGGGGCGGCGCGCCATGCTGCCATCGGTATTCATGATCTCGCAGATCACACCGGCCGGGGGCAGTCCGGCCAGGCGCGCCAGATCGACGGACGCCTCGGTCTGGCCCACGCGCCGCAGCACGCCACCCGGCACGGCGCGGAGGGGGAAGACGTGGCCGGGCCGGCGCAGGTCGGAGGATCGAGTGGCGGGATCGAC
The DNA here is from genome assembly GCA_016209965.1 of Gemmatimonadota bacterium. Classification (NCBI taxonomy): domain Bacteria; kingdom Pseudomonadati; phylum Gemmatimonadota; species Gemmatimonadota bacterium. The sequence continues at coordinate 22,836 of JACQVE010000170.1, forward strand.
CAGCAGTTCAATGGTGCGCGCCCGGTCCCGAGCGCTGATGCCTGTGGTCACGCCGAAGCGGGGGTGGGCGTCCACCGAGACCGTAAAGGCGGTGCCGAAACCCTCCTGGCCGGACTCGGTCATGGGCGCCAGCTCGAGCTCGTCGACGCGGCTGGCCGCGAGCGCCGCGCAAATCAGCCCGCGGCCGTGCGTGGCCATGAAGTTCACGATTTCCGGCGTGATCCTGGCTGCGGCGCAGACCAGGTCGCCTTCGTTCTCACGGTCCTCGTCATCCGCGACAATCACCACTTTCCCGTCGCGGATATCCTGGATCGCGCTCTCGACGCGGTCGAACGGCATGCCGACCTCCCTGCCAATAGATGGGGCCGCCCGCCTGTCCTTTATACCCCGGCAGTTCCCCGCCGGGCCAGGTAGTGGACGACAAACTTGCCCAGCAGATCGCCCTCCACGTTGACCGCGTCACCCGGCATGAGGTGCGGGAACGCGGTGTGCTCCCAGGTATAGGGCACGAGCGCGATTTGCGCCACATCGGGCGCGGGCAGCGCGCTCACGGTCAGGCTGACGCCGTTGATGGCGATCGAGCCGTGCAGCACCGTGACGTCGCTAACCTGCGCAGGAATGCGGACCTCGGCGAGCACCAGCTCCTGCTGCCGCTCGAGGCGAAGCAGCTCGCCCACGCCGTCCACATGGCCCTGCAGCAAATGGCCGCCCAGGCGATCCCCCAGCGCCAGCGGGCGCTCGAGGTTCACCGGGCGGCCCCGCTCGAGGCTGCCCAGTGTCGTCCTCGACAGCGTAGTGGCCACCGCCTCGATCAGGAAGCCGGTGGCATCGACCGCCACGATGGTCTGGCACACGCCATCCACGGCGATCGACTCGCCGGGGGCGAGCCGGGGCGCCAGCGGCTCCGCGGCAACGCTCAGGCGCAATCCGCTGCCGAAGGACTCGACATCGCGAACGCGGCCCAGCGCTTCAATGATCCCGGTGAACACGGCGGCTATTCCGCGCGGTCCAGCACGAGCAGTGCTTCGTCTTCGAAATGCCGGAGCTGCTGTAGTTTCCAGCCGCCGGCCGCCTGGCGCGGCGGCTCTCCCGGGAAGGCGGCCGGGCCGGCCTGGCCGTAGAGCACGGGGGCGTAAAAGAGGTAGAGCCGCTGCACGCGGCCGGCCGCGACCAGGGCCGAGCCGAGCCGGCCGCCGCCCTCGCAGAAAACCGACTGCACGCCTGCCGCCCAGAGCCGATCGAGCACGGCCTCGAGCGATATGCCGCCCGCGTCCCGGGGCACGCGTTCCACGCGCACGTCCGCCCGCTCTAGCCCGAGCTGCGACTCGCGGGGGGCATCTTCCGCACAAAAGAGCCACACCGGCGTGTCCCCCGCCGTCTGCGCCAACCGGCTATCCAGCGGCAAGGTGGCATGAGTGTCGACGACGACACGCGCCGGCGCGGTGCGCGGCTGGATCGCCCCCCGCACGTTCAGCCGCGGGTCGTCCGCGCGGACGGTCCCGGCACCGACCATGATGGCGTCGAACCCGGCGCGCAGCCGCTGAACCTCCGCCTGCGCAGCGGGACCGGTAACCGTGGACGGGCGCCCCGCCTGCTCTGCCAGGCGGGCATCCAGCGACAGCGCATACTTCAGCGCCACGAATGGCGAGCCCTTCTCCTGCACGTGAAAGAACATGGCGTTCTGCGCGCGCACAGCCTCGCGCTCGACGCCGCCGAGGACGTCCACGCCCGCAGCGCGCAGGTGGGCCGCACCACCGCCCGCTTGCGGGTTCGCGTCTTCGGCGCCGTAGACCACCCGCCGCACGCCGGACTCCAGGATCCGGGCGCAGCACGGTGGGGTCTTGCCGTAGTGCGAGCAGGGCTCGAGCGTCACGTACAGCGTCGCGCCGGCCGCGTCCGGGCCCGCCGCCTCGAGAGCCGCGACCTCGCCGTGCGGCCCGCCGTACCGGGCGTGGAAGCCTTCGCCCACCGCTCGAGCATCCCGCACAACCACGGCGCCGACCAGAGGGTTGGGGTGCACTTGCCCCCACCCGGCCTCGGCGAGGGCAATGGCCCGCCGCATCCACGCGCGATCCACGGCGGCTGCATCCATAACTCAGATGGACAGGCGCAGAGCCAGGCTGCCGAACACGCTGCCCGCCCCGGCATCGACTTCCGCACCTGCGGGAAAGCCGCCGGGCACCTGATCGCCGCCGGATTGCCAGCCTAGCTCGCCGACCACGTGCAGAACCAACATGGTCCAGGAAACGTCCAGAAAGGCAGAGATGCGATCATTCTCGAAGCCGTCGAAGCGGACAGCCATGCGCCCCGCTCCCCCCGGGTTGTCCACGCCGAATAAGAGGTCGCTTTTCACCAGGTCGTAGCCGACCCCGGCCGTCAGGCCGAGCAGGAAGAGTCGCTTCCCCACTGCGCCCCTAAGACTCAGGGCCGTGAGATCCGTGGTGAAGAAGGAATCCTTTTCCCGCAGCTCGGGGTCCCCCAGCGTGAGGTCGCCCAGGCGGCGGTACATGGCGGATACCGAGACTCCGGGCAGGGTAAAGGACTCGCGCACGATGCCGAGCCGCAGTCCTGCGCCCCAGGTGACGGGGGCCTCGTCCTGGAAGCCCTCACCCTCCGGGAGCGGCACGACGCCCAGGCTGAGCAGCGCGTCCAGCGAGCCGACCCCGCCCACGGTCGGCGCGGGCGAGAAGCCGGCTAGCAGTCCCACGGAGCCGTCCAGGTGTAGGCCCGGCAGGACAAAGGTGATTTCCCCGCGACGTCTGCGCTGCCGGATGTCGGGCAACTCGACCAGGACGCCGGTGGCGCGCAGGGAGAAGCTCAGGCGCGGCAGCGCGCCCAGGCGCATTCCCGCCGTACTCGCCGTCCCCGGCACGGGGTTCCCGCCGCTCAGCGCCAGCCCCAATTGTGGCTGCGCAGTCTCGACCGCCTGTGCGACCAGGTTACAGTAACGGCGCGTCTCGTCCGAGGCGGCGACCAAACCGGCGCGGCGCTGGCACTCCTCGGCCAGCTCGGCCTCTTGCGCGCGGGCCGTGCGGAACGCCCCCATCGCTGCGCTGGCCAGGAGGATCACCAGAGCTGTCCTCATACGAGGCTAACGCGGCTTTCTCCCGCCTGCACGTCGCCCATCAGCCAGGCGTCCTGCCCGCGCCGGCGCAGCTCGTCGACAACGGCGGGAGCGTCGGCCGCGGCGACGATCGCGATCATCCCCACACCCATGTTGAACGTGCGGTACATCTCCTCTTCCGGCACAGCACCGCGCTCCATGACCGCGCGGAACTC
>JACQVE010000171.1 GCA_016209965.1 Gemmatimonadota bacterium
CGTCAAACTCCGGCATGGAGACGCGCTCCGGATTCAGGAACCTCTCGAACAGCAGTTCGAAGCTCAGTCGGACGATCTCCGTGATGCGGAGGCAGTAGGCGACCAGGGAGCCGGCAGCCGAGCCGCGACCCGGGCCCACCGGGATCCCCTGCGCCTTCGCCCAGGTGATGAAGTCCTGTACGATCAGGAAATAGCCCGCGTATCCCGTTCGGCCGATGACGCCCAACTCGTACTCCAGCCGTTGGTGCACCTCCTCCGGCAGCGGCTCGCCATAGCGCTGGCGCGCGCCGCCCCGCGCCAGATGCTCGAGCAGCGAGACCTCGTCGGCAAAGCCAGCGGGGAGCGGGAACTTCGGCACGTGCGTCTGCGGGCGCAGCAGCAGGTTCACCCCATCGGCCAGCAGGAGCGTGTTCTCGAGCACTTCCGGATGGCCGGGGAACGCCGCAGCAATCTCCTCCGCCGACTTGAAGTACAGCCCTCGGTCGTAGCGCAGCCGGCTGGGGTCATCCCGGTCCTTACCCAGTCCTATGCACAGCAGCACGTCGTGCGCGTCATGGTCCTCCGCCCGCAGGAAGTGCGCGTCATTCGTGACAATGACGGGCAGCCCCAGCTCCTGCGCCAGCTTGAAGACCCGCTCGTTCAGCAGCGCCTGCCCCGCCGTCTCGTGCGCCTGCACCTCGAGGTAGTAGCGGCCGTCGAACACGTTCGCGTACCACTGCGCCGCCTCCCGCGCCGCATCCCACCGCTCCGCCAGTAAGTGCCGCGCCACCTCGCCCGTCATGCACGCCGACGCCACGATCACGCCGCCCGCATGCCGCGCCAGCACCTCCCGGTCAATACGCGGCCGCCGGTAGAACCCCTCCAGGTATCCGATGGACGTGAGCTTCACCAGGTTCTTGTAACCTTCTTCATCACGGGCCAGCAGGATCAGGTGGTAGTACGCCCGCTCCCCGAGCGGGGGACCGGGCGAACCGGCGGACCCCCGCTCCACGGCCAGTTCCCCCGACCTGGCGAGAGGGCGACTCGGCGACGCGGCGAACGCGGTGTCCCCCCCTGGCCGTGTCTCCGTGTCCCCGTGTCCCCGTGTCCGGGCGGCGGAGCGGGGCAGGGCACGCCGGTCGCCCGGCGCGACGTACGCCTCCATGCCCAGGATTGGCTTGAGCCCGGACCGCGTTGCCAGCGAGTGGAACTCCCATGCGCCGAACATGCAGCCGTGGTCCGTCAACGCCAGAGCGGGCATCTCGAGCTCGATCGCCCGCTGCACGAGATCGGCGATCCGGTTGGCGCCGTCCAGCAGCGAGTACTCGCTATGGGTGTGGAGGTGGACGAATTTCACGGAAATATAGCAATTACAAGGAGTTAGCGATGTGGCCAGCCCCAGCGCTTCAACTTAAGTGCGAGCACGAGCGCGGGCAATGCATGAGGGGAAAGCCGGGCAGCGGCAATACGTTCCGCGCAGGCAGTAGAAAGTTGCCGGCGGCGGGCCGCATAGCGCTCGCCAGGTGGTCGGCGGCCGAATGCGACCGGACTCGCGAAATCGGCCACCGAGCCCCAGAATGGCGCTGCCCGGTGCCTGGCGGTTGGCGCTACCTGACCAGGCACGCCCTTTGCTCCCGGCGGAGCGCGGGGGACCCGGGGTGAGGAGGAGGGACATGCTTCATTGGGGATGTGTGGGCCGCAACAGGGTTTTCTGGGGGCGAGCGCTGCTCTGCTCAGGCCTTGTGGCTGGGGCGGCGACTCCGGCAGGGGCGCAGCTCCGGCCGGAGCTGTTCCTGCCCATCTGCGGCCAGGTGGCGGCAGTGGGCGAAGACAGGGGCCGGGGCTCGAGAGAGGCGGTCGGGCAGCCGAACGGCGAAGCTGGCGCCTGCTGGCTGGGCGATGGGCTACTCGGTGCCGTGCCACCCGAGTGGGCCGGTGGGGTGGCGTCCGGTGCAGACGCTTCGATCGTGCCTGTCCTGGCGCCGAGCTCGGTGTTCGAGGTCTCGCCGCATGTCGGGTTGTATGTCTCGGTCGGCGCGCTGGTGGACGAACCGGCTCGCGGGGCGGTGGGTGAGGATCGGCGGCGTCACGTCGGCTCGCCGGTCGTGGGCGCCCGTATGGCGTTGCGCACGAATCGGCTGCTCCGGCTGGAGGGGAGCGTGGGGTATTCCGCCGGGCTCGTGGCCGTGACCGACTCGGCTTCGACCCGGGATTGGGGTGCCGGCGTCGCCTTTGCGAGCCTGCGGGGACTGTTGGGCATCCGGAGCCCGGCGCGGCGGGGCCAGTGGAGCATTCATGGGCTTTCGGGCATCGGAGTGGTCAGCCGCCACGGCGCCGCCTGGAGCGGCACGCGGGGCACGACCGATGCGGCGCTGGTAGTCGGCGCCGGGGCGGGCCTGAGTCTGGCGCGCTCGCGCGGCAACTTCCGGCTGGAGCTGGAAGACTACATCACGGAGGCCGAGTTCGCCCGTGCCGGCGGCCGCACGCGCGGGCGCGTGCACCACGACATTCTGTGGTCCATCGGCTTCAGCTATCCGCTGGGCGGCGGATAATCGGTTCGGGTGACCCGGCGACCGAGGGCGGCCGCCGCCGGCTCACGACTTCTGCCCCTTGAACATCTCGCGGTAGTACGCCGCCGGATGCTCACCGCCGGGCGGCGGGCGGTACTCGTTCGAATGCTTGACCATGAGGTTGTGGGACTCGAACACCGCCGCCCGCGTGTAGCGGCCCTCGACGATCACGCCCATGCTGTCGCGGAACATTTGCGGCGGCGCGCCCTTCGAGTGGACCACCACCTCGCGGCTGCCATCGGAGAGGCGGAAGCGCAGATCGAGCTGTTCCGCGTCCCAATTGACGGAGCCGGGGACGACCTGCCCACCGAGGCGCAGGGGCGAGTCGTAGGCGCTGGGGCCGCGCGCGAGCAGTTCGGACGGGGTGAGGAAGTAGACCAGGTTCTCGCCGATCCCGCCGTACAGCAGGTAGCCGAACCCGCCCAGAATGAGGACAGCGCCCCCCACCAACGCTGCGCGGCGGCCGGGCCGTGGAAGCTTGCTCATGTCTCGCCTCCTGCTTGGGCTTCCGCTCGCTCGAAGGCCTGGGCCGCCTGCCGGCTGCGACGGCGCAGGTAGACCGCGTAGCCAGCCAACACGACCCAGGTCACGAGGTAGGCTGCGGCAATGTAATTCCATTCATTCATCAGGTCCTCCACTGGCCAGGGCCAGCTCCTCGAGGCGCGCCTCGGCTGCGCGCTCGAGCCGTGCCGTCTGGTAGCGTCGCGCCACGAAGTAGACGAGGAGCAGCAGGAACGCGATCGCGTTGAGGCGCAGCCCCCAGGCGTATTCGGTGCTCACCGTAGACGGGCTGGACTGCTCCTGATGCAGGGTGCGCCACCACTTCACCGACATGTAGACGATGGGGACGTTCAGGAACCCGAGAATGCCGACCGCTGCGCTCCAGCGGGCGCGCCGTTCGGCGTCGTCCGTGAAGGCGCGGAGCGCGAGGTAGCCGACGAAGGTTACCAGCAGGATCGCGGTGGTGGTCAGTCGCGGATCCCACGTCCACCACACCCCCCAGGTCGGCCGTCCCCAGATCGAGCCCAAGGTCAGGGTCAGCGCGGTCAGGATGGCGCCCACCTCGGCGGCCGAGGCCGCCAGCAGGTCGTGGCGTTCCTCGCGGCGCCAGAGATACGCCACGCTGGCCAGGAAGACGACGAAGAAGGCAATGAATGCGTTCCACGCGGCGGGCACGTGGACGTACATGATCTTTTGCAGGTGCCCCATGTCGCGGTCGGGTGGCGAGGCCGCGAAGCCGAACGCTTCGGCGCCGATGAGGCCGAGCAGCCCGAGCCAGCCGACCAGGGTGATCCAATGCGGGTGCGCGGGTGCGTTCGGGGCGAGCGCTCCGGTGGACGAGGCCGCCTGCGGCGTCGAAGCTTCCATGCGATCCCTACTCATGCGGTTGCCGTTGTCTGATCCTTTCGCACCTGCCCCGTGCTACGTACCGCGCCTGCCCAGGATCGCGGTTACGGTGACATCCTCCCCGCCGCGCAGCAGCCCGATCCGCGCAGTATCCCCGGGTGCCGCCGCCCGCAGCGCCGCCGTGAGCGCGAAGAGGTCGGCAATATCGCGATCATTGAAGCGGACCAGGATATCACCGGCCCTGAGCCCGGCCTGCTCGGCGGGCGAGCCGGCGCGCACGCCGCTGAGGCGCACCCCGTGCTCGACCGGCGTGAAGTCCGGCACGGTGCCGAGATAGGCGCCGTACCCCGGGCCCTGCGCGGCGGGCAGCGGCTGTCCCGCGCCGCGCTGCAGCGTGAGCGCAGCGGGCCGGTCGGCCACGGTGCGGGCCACAGTGGCGACCAGCGCGGCGACGCGCTCGAGGCCTGGCCCGTCGATCTTCTCGAAGTCGTCCGACGGGCGGTGGTAGTCGCTGTGCACGTTGGTGAAGAAGTGCAGCACGGGGATGTCCCGCACGTAGAAAGACGTGTGGTCACTCGCGCCGTAGCCATCGCCTCGAGCGGCTATAGGGAGCTGCTGCTGAGCCGCCGCCCGGGTGACGATCTCCGCCCACTCGGCGGCGGTCTCCGTGCCGTAAACGAGCAGCGGCCCGGCGCCCAGTCTGCCCACCATGTCCAGGTTGAGCATGGCCCGCACCGCCTCGAGCGGCACGGGCGCATGCGCGGCGAAATGCGCCGAGCCGAGCAGCCCGAATTCCTCGCCGCTGAAGGCGACAAAGATGACGGAGCGCGCGGGGGGCGAGGCGCGGAGCAGCCGCGCGGCCTCGAGCACCCCGGCTACGCCGGAAGCGTTGTCATCAGCGCCGTTGTGGATCGAGTCCTTTGCCTCCGGCGCCAGCGAGCCAAAGCCGCCGCGGCCCAGGTGGTCGTAATGCGCGCCGATCACCACATACTCGCGCGCCAGGGAACGGTTCGACCCTGCCAGTACCGCCACCACGTTGCGACCGGTGCCGCCCGGCGCGTGCGGGTTGAGCGCGCTGGCCAGCGGCACCGCCTGGAAGTAGCCGCCGCTGTCCCCCAGCGGCTCGATGCCCAGCCGCCGGAACTCGCGGGCGATGTAGTCTCCGGCGCAGCGCTCGCCCGCACTGCCGGCCAGTCGACCCTCGAGCGCGTCGGCCGCCAGATACCTGATCGCCGCCAGTGGCTGCGTCACCGCCGCCGAGCCGCGCTCGGCGGGCGGGCACGGTGGCCGCTCTGCGCCTGACAGCGCCAGCGCCAGCGCGCCGACTGCCGCCGCGGGGAGCAGCACAAACATCAGCGCTGTCGGCCCCGCGCCCGCCGGCGGCTTGACCTTCGTCGGCATTCGCCTTATAGCTGGTAGGCAGAAGTGGCGCTGCGCCGGGGCCGCTCCGTGCGGCCGGCGCGCCCTGCCTGAGTCACCCCGCACCCTATCATAACCCCGTGCGCTATCACGTGCTAGTCGTGTCGCTGCTCTTGCTGCCGGGGTGTGGCCGCCGGCCGCCCGCGCCCGCCGCTCCAGCCGCTGCTGCCGGACCCGGCGCAGTGGCGTTCCCCTCCGCGGCGGACGAGCCGCGGCTCGCCAATCTGCGCCAGTTGACCCGCGGCGGCGAGAACGCCGAGGCTTACTTCTCCGCGGATGGGCGCCGCCTGATCTTCCAGGCCACGCGGCCGGGCGAGAGCGCGTGCGACCAGATCTACACCATGGACGTGGACGGTGGCCGCTTGCGCCGGGTCTCGACCGGGAAGGGGCGCACCACCTGTGGCTACTTCTTCCCGTCGCAGCGCCGCATCCTCTACAGCTCGACTCACCTGGCGGATTCCGCATGCCCGCCGCCGCCGGACTACAGCCGCGGCTACGTCTGGGCGCTGCACGACTACGACATCTTCACCGCCCGCGTGGACGGCGCCGACCTCCGCCGCCTGACCGCAACGGCCGGCTACGACGCGGAGGCCACCATCGCGGCGGATGGCAAGCGCATCGTGTTCACTTCCATCCGGGACGGCGACCTCGAGATCTACACCATGGATGCGGACGGCGCCAACCTGCGCCGGCTGACGCACCAGGAGGGGTACGACGGCGGCGCCTTCTTCTCGCCGGATGGCCGGCGCATCGTCTATCGGGCGCACCACCCGACGGATGCGCAGGAACTGGCAGAATACCGCGCGCTCCTTTCCCGCGGACTGGTCCGTCCGACCCGTCTGGAAATCTTCATCATGGATGCCGACGGCTCGAACAAGCGCCAGCTCACGCACAACGGCGCGGCCAACTTCGCCCCCTTCTTCCACCCCAACGGCCGGCAGGTCATCTTCAGCTCGAATGTGCATGATCCGCGCGGGCGCAACTTCGATCTGTACCTGATCAACCTGGACGGCACCGGTCTGGAACGCGTGACCACGCACCCCGATTTTGACGGGTTCCCAATGTTCTCGCCGGATGGGAAGCGGCTGGTTTTCGCGTCCAACCGCGGCGCCAGGGTGCGTGGCGAGACGAACCTCTTCATCGCCGACTGGGTCGAGGCGCCAGCGCGCGCGAGCAGCCGCTGACCCAGGGAGGGGGCAAGGGCAGGCGCGAGGGCAAGGGAAGGGTCAGGGCAAGGGCGAGGCGAGGCCGAAGCTGCGGGAGAAGCTGTGGCACGGTGGGTGCACCTGCCAGGGCGAGGACCCGTCTCGCGGCGGCCAGGGTAAAGGACGTTGTGGAAGTAGCTTCATTCTACCGGAGGACGCTGCACGATTCCCGGCCGCTGGTCCTGCTGCTGGCCGCGGCGCTCGCGGCCTGCGCCAGTGCCGGCGCCGGTGGGCCAGCCGGCTCGCCCGGCGAGGGCCGCGCGGCGCTGGCGCGGATCACGGTGGAGAACCACACCGAGCACCGCCTCAGCATCGCCTTCCGGCCGGCCGCCCCGCCTGGCGCCGAAGTCGTGGTCGGTGTGGTGGAACCGAACGCGACCGCGACCGTGGCACCGGTGCCCGCAGGCGAACCCATCATCTTGCTGGCACGGAGCCGCGAAGGAGGAGAGCTGCGGCTTGCACCACGATCCTTCGACCTGGATGCATACTGGGTGTGGGTGATCCCGGCCGATGCCCGCTTCAGCATTCCCGGCGAGCACGCAGGTGAAGCAGCCTGACCCCCGCGGCTGCGTCATGGGCCCGGGGCCCCACTGCGTACCGGCGCCAAATCAGGAGCAGGCGGAAGCCTCGTCGGGCGAGGCCCGGCCTTCAGCGGCGCCGCCCGGCGCTGCCGCTCCTGGAACCGGCCCTGGCGACGCGCCCCACGACGCCGCTCACCCGCACGCCCACGCCCGTCACGGCCAGGGCCGTCACGGGCACGGCCACCACCGACTGCTGGGCCAGAAGGGGCTGAAGCTGGTGCTCGCGATCACGGCCACGTTCATGGTCGCGGAGTTCGCGGGCGGCGTGCTGGCCAACTCGCTGGCGCTCATGGCCGATGCCGCACACATGTTGACGGACGTGGCAGCGCTTGCCCTCGCGCTCCTCGCGCTCCGCTTTGCCCAGCGGCCGGCCACGGCTGGCAAGACGTACGGCTACCTGCGTCTCGAGATCCTGGCGGCGCTGGTGAACGGGGCCGGGCTCATTGTGCTTTCCTTCTTCATCTTCTACGAGGCGTACCGGCGGATGCAGGTGCCGGTAGCCGTGGAAAGCGGGCTGATGCTGGCCGTGGCCAGCCTGGGCCTGGCCGTAAACCTCGTCGCCGCCTGGATCCTGCAGCGCTCCGCCGGCCATAGCCTGAACGTGCGCGGCGCATACCTTCATGTGCTCGGCGACCTGCTCGGCTCCGTGGGCGCGATCCTCGCGGCCGTGCTTATCCTGAGCACCGGCTGGCTGCGGGCCGACCCGCTCGTTTCCGTGGCCGTGGGCGTGCTCATCCTGGTCAGCAGCTGGAACCTGGTGAAAGAGTCGGTCAACGTGCTGCTCGAGGCGGTGCCCGCGTATATTGACCTCAAAGACGTGCGCCAGGCCATTGACGAGATCCCGGGAGTCGACGACGTCCACGACCTCCACGTCTGGACCGTGACCAGCGGGTTCCTTGCCATGAGCGGCCACGCAGTCGTCCAGCAGCCCCAGGAGCACCACCGCATCCTGCTCGAGATCCACCGCCGCATGCGCGAGCAGTTCGGCATCCGGCATGTCACCGTGCAGCTCGAGCGCGAGGCGGCCTACGTTTCGGAGGAGCACCTGTGATCGGGGACTCGGGCTCGCGCTCCGCTGCGCTGGGCTCCGCTGCGCTGGGCTCGAAACCTCGGGATTGCGGCTCCGAACCCGCGCCCGATCCCAGGGGCGTAGCCCAGACCCGGTAGGCATCGTGGCGAACCGGATACGCGTCCGCACGCAGGAGCGCGAGCAACTGCTCGACATCACGGACGCCGTGCAGGAGAAGGTGCAGGCCAGCGGCGTGCGGGACGGCGTCGTGCACCTCTGGGCGCTCCACACCTCCTGTGCGCTGACCGTGAACGAGGGCGCTGACCCCGCTGTGGCCCGGGACATTGTCGTGACTCTGCGCCGCCTCGTGCCCCGCCACGGCGACTACCGCCACCTCGAAGAAGAGAATGCCGATTCCCACATCAAGACCTCCCTCTTCGGGCCGGGCCTCACACTCCTGATCGAGCAGGGCGAGCTGGTGCTCGGCACCTGGCAGCGCGTGTTCCTGGCCGAGTGGGACGGCCCGCGCAGCCGCGAGATCGCGGTGGTAGCCGTGCGGGCGGGATAAGGGATAAGGATCGAGGATCCCGTCGGGCACGCGCAGGCGCAGGCGCAGGTGTACTCGTAGGGGACTGCGGGAGCATCTGGACGCAGCACCGCGGTTGAATGAGGCAGCGTGAGGCATTAGCTTTCAAGGTTGGCCGGGCTCTTTGCGGGGCCCGCCTTTCTATTTCGGGGGTATCGCAGCGGCATGATTCGCAACGTCGCCATCATAGCCCACGTCGATCACGGCAAGACCACGCTGGTGGACCAGATGCTGCGTCAGGCCGGGACGTTCCGGGATAACCAGCCGGTGGCCGAGCGGGTGCTGGATTCCAATCCGCTGGAGCGGGAGCGGGGCATCACGATCCTGTCGAAGAACGCCTCCGTTCGCTGGCGGGGCCACAAGATCAACATTGTAGACACTCCGGGGCACTCGGACTTCGGGGGCGAGGTCGAGCGCATCCTGCGCATGGTGGATGGCGTGCTGCTGCTGGTGGACGCGTTCGAGGGGCCCATGCCGCAGACGCGCTTCGTGACGCGCAAGGCGCTGGCGCTGGGGCTGCAGCCGATTGTGGTGATCAACAAGGTGGATCGTGGGGATGCCGAGCCGTTGCGCGTACACGACGAGGTGCTCGAGCTGTTCCTGGAGCTGGAGGCGGCGGAGGCGCAGCTCGATGCGCCGTTCCTCTACGCATCCGCGCGGGATGGCTACGCTGTGCGCGGCCTCGAGGAGGAGCGCCGGGACCTGGTCCCGCTGTTCCAGGCCATCCTGAACGTGGTGCCTGCACCGCCGGGCGAGGACGCCGGGCCGTTCCAGATGCTGGTTTCGACCATTGACCATTCCCCCTACCTGGGCCGCCTGGCCATTGGCCGGATCGAGCGGGGCGTGGCCCGGATCGGCGCGGCCATCATGGTGCTCTCGCCGCAGGGGCCAGGGGAGCGCGACGACCTGGCCCTCCCGGCCCCGGATCGGCCGGGCCGCGTCGCCCGGCTGTACACCTTCGAGGGGCTGCAGCGCACGGAAGTGGAGGAAGCGAGGGCCGGCGAGATCATTGCGCTGGCCGGGCTCGAGGGGGTCGAGATCGGCAGCACGGTGGCCGACGTCGCCTGCCCCGAGCCGCTGGACGCCATCGCGGTCGAGGAGCCGACCGTGTCTGTGGACTTCGTGGTGAACACCTCCCCGCTGGCGGGCCGGGCGGGCAGGTACGTGACCAGCCGGCAGCTCCGCGAGCGGCTGCGGCGCGAGCTCGAGCGCAATGTAGCGCTGCGCGTCGAGGACACGGATTCGCCGGACACCTTCACCGTCTGCGGCCGCGGCGAGCTGCACCTGGGGATCCTGATGGAGACCATGCGGCGGGAGGGGTACGAGTTTGCCGTGTCGCGGCCCCGCATCATCACGCGCCGTGGCCAGAGCGGCGAGCTGCTTGAACCCTACGAGGAGATGACGGTAGACGTGCCCGAGGCGTATGTCGGCGTAGTCATCGAGAAGCTGGGGCAGCGACGCGGCGAGCTGCGGGAAATGCGCACCTCCACAGGCGCGCGCGGCGCGGATGCAGGCTCGCCCGCGGGCGGGCTGGTCCGCCTCGTGTACCGCATTCCTGCCCGCGGACTCTTTGGCTATCGCAGTGAATTCCTCACCGATACTCGGGGCGAAGGAGTGCTGCACCACCGCTTCCTCGAGTACCGCCCCTGGGCCGGCAGCCTGCGCGGCCGCGATCGCGGGGTCATGGTCAGCACGACGGGCGGGAGCGCCGTCGCCTACCCCCTCTTCAACCTGCAGCAGCGCGGCACCCTGTTCGTGGGACCCGGCGCCGAGGTGTACGAAGGTATGATCGTGGGCGAGAACGCCCGGGCCGGCGATATGGAGGTCAACGTCACGCGGGGAAAGAAGCTCACCAACGTCCGCGCGGCCGGCGCGGACGAGAACGTGCTCCTCGATCCGCCCCGCCGGATCACGCTGGAAGGCGCCCTCGAGTTCATTGCCGATGACGAGCTGGTCGAGGTCACGCCCGACGCGGTGCGGCTGCGCAAACGCTTCCTCAAGGCTCACGAACGTAAGAAAGCCGCCCGCCGCCCTACCCCGCAACAGCCCGTAGGGCTAGACGGGGGGACGGGGCGACCGGCGGAAGGGCGAATCCCGCCTCACCCTGTCTCCCCGCCCCCCCGTCGGGGGGTAGTCGGGATGGGTGGCAAAGGCCCTTGACACGGCGCGTTTCCCTTTTACCTTGGCCGGCGTTCGCCGGGGTGTGTACGGGAAAGCGCGGATGGGGCCGCACCACAACCGCCTCGCAAGGAGGAGGAGCTGCAATGGCGGACGTGCTGGCTCGGCGTCACCATGCCGAGCGGGAGGAGGACATCGGCCGGCTCGCCCTCCAGGAGGAAGACCTGGAAGAGGAGGAGTGGGACGAGGAGGAGTGGGACGACGACGAGGAGTGGGACGAGGAGGAGTGGGAGGATGAGGAGGATTGGGAGGAAGAGGAGTGGGACGAGGAGGAATGGGAGGAAGAGGCCGAGGACGAGGAGGAGACCGGCGACCTGGGCCGCCGCCGGCGCGGCGAGGAGTGGGACTGAACGGCCGCCCCTGCCGCCCCGCCGACCGCCGCGCCCGCCGCGCCCGCCGCGCCCGCCGCCCAGCGGGTTGACGGTCTCTCGTTGTTCCTTTAACTTGCGGATATTGCTTTCGGTGCCCGGTCACCCCGTGTGGGGGGTTGACGGAAACGGGCACCGAAAGCTATCTTTATGGTCTGCTGGCGCTTACAGCGCCGCGTTGTTTGACAGCCGAGGTCGAGGGTGTCCGTGTGGGCCCCGCCCGCGGGTATGCCTTCCCGCGGGCAAGGCGCGGAGGCGACATGCCGTTATGCCACGGTGAGGCGCCGCGCGCCAGGGGATCTGCAAGGTAGATTCCGAACGCCAGGTTTTAGCGAGGCGTTCGCGGGAGCTTGAGAGGACTTTCTATAACTGGAGAGTTTGATCCTGGCTCAGGACGAACGCTGGCGGCGTGCCTAACACATGCAAGTCGAGCGCGGGCGGACATTCGGGTTCGACCCGAGCGGCGGACGGGTGAGTAACACGTGAGCGACCTATCCC
>JACQVE010000172.1 GCA_016209965.1 Gemmatimonadota bacterium
GGAGCCGGGTGCCTGGCAGCCCGCGTTCCGGCTCTGGTCCATGCTCGCCCTGGGCCTTCAGCCCGGCCGGGAGCTGCGCCTCGAGCTGGAAGGCTACGACACCCGCGCCGGCGCTGAAGTCGCCGCCACTCCTGGCTGGCGCTACGGCGCAGCCAGCCTCTCGCTGCGCTGGGCACTGCAGTAGGGGAGCAGGTCACCAAAGGGGGTTGCTCACTAATTCTCCACCGCCGGCCGTCTCATCCGCCTTGACAGGCGCCGGATCGGCCAGTGGAACAGGACGACTGCGCCGAGCAGCCAGAACGGCGCAGCACTCGCGCCGAGAACCGGACCGAGCAGCAACATCAGCACAAACATACCCTGTTCCGCCGCGTAGCCACCGGACCACCGCGGCAGCGCCGCAGCGAACAACACGGCGGTGGTGAGCGCGTATCCCACCACCGGTGCCATTCCCGCGATCAGAGTTGCCCGCAGCCAACTGTCTGGACGGAAGCTTACCAGCCACCCGGCTGCCGCACCGGAGACCACGCCCGCGGGAAGGAACGGCAACACCCATTGCTTCGAGTCTCGCAGGACAGCGTGCAGCAGGTTTCCCTCCAACATGAGCCACTCCGGGTTGTAGGAGCGCAGCCTGAGCGCGAGGAAAGCGACGCCCCAAAGGACCGTCATCAGGAAGCCAAAACTTCCTCCCGCCACTGACCAGCGCAGGTGCCAGCTCAGGCCGCGCGTCATTTCCGGCTGGTTCATTCCACCCCCGTTCACCGCCCCCGCTTCCACTCCAGCGCCGGCATCCGGCGCACGCCCGGATAGGGCGCGTCCTTGCCCTTGACCGTGAGCCACAGCGCGCGGCTGAAGGCGACGTCGTCGCCCAGATCTTCGAGGCGCAGGTCCAGCTCCGCGGAGGCCTCAGCGCCCGGGCCGTCGCTCGGGTTGCGCTCGTCGAGTGAGACGGCCGGGGCGAGCGCCGTGTAGGGCGTCAGGTCGGGCTCGGCCCTGAATATCTCGCGCAGCGGCCGGCCGAAGTAGTCGAACTGCGAGAGCCGGCCCAGGCCCAGGATCTCGCTCATGGTCGCGATCACGTCCGTGGTGTTGGTCCAGCGGTGCGACACCCCCGCGCGGTTGTACGGCGAGATCACGAGCAGGATCGAACGGTGGGAATCGACGTGGTCGGGCCCGTTCTGCGCGTCGTCTTCCAGCACGAACACCACAGTGCTTTTCCAGAACGGGCTGCGCGAGAGCGCTTCGATCACCCGTCCCAGGGCCAGGTCGTTGTCGGCAACATAGGCGCCAGGCGTGGGTCGTCCGGCACGACCGGCGGAGGTGTGGTCGTTGGGCAGGCGCACGATCGAGAGCGCCGGCACCCGGCCCGCCTGGACGAACTCCGCGAACTCGGCCAGCCAGACGTCGGCCCGCTTCTGGTCGGGGATAGTGAGGTCGTAGCCCGGGAACGTCGGATGCGTGTGCGCCGCCAGGAACGGTTTCGTGCCGCGGTACGCTCTGGGCAGGTCGTCCGCCTCCTTCGCCTCCCCTTCGACCACGAACTCGCCGTAGTTGCGGAAGGTGATTCCCGCGCGCTGGGCGAGGTCCCAGAGGTAGCCCAGCGCGGGCTCGGCAACGTCGTCCTCGCCTTCCTCCGACGGGATCCGGCCCAGGCCCCGGTTCGAGCCCTCGTAATCGTAGTGGCGGCCGCGGCTGGAATAGGCGGATGGCACCGTCTTCTGCACGTAGTCGGTCGCGTAGGCCGCCGTAGACCAGTTGTGGCCATCGGCGCTGACCTCCGCGTTGACGAAGAAGCGGTCGAAGATGCCGAACCGCTCGGCCAGCGCGTGGTGATTGGGGCTGATCGGGCGCGGAAAGAGCGTGAGCGTGCTATCGCCATCGGCCTGCGGCAGGTCGCCAAGTACCTGGTCGAAGGTGCGGTTCTCCTTGATGATGTAGATCACGTGCTCGAAGGGCGGGTAAGCGGCGCGCCGGTCGGGCTTCCGGTCCCAGCGGTTGGCGCGGGCGACGCGGCCCGACCAGTGTTCCAGATCCTTCGCCGTCGCGCCCGCCGCAACGATCGTTGTGAGCGTGCCCGAGAGCTGGCCGAGCGTGTACTCGCGCGAGGCGCGCGGCGTGCCCGCCGGCGGCTGCGGCAGCCCCGGATTGGGCGCCGTACCCGCGCCCTTCCCGTTGGCGACGAGCAGGGTATCTCCCGAGACCAGCAGTGCGCTCGGGTACCAGCCGACCGGGATGCGGCCAAGCAGCTTGCCCACCTGCGGTTCTGCAACCGCGGCCGACACTTGCCTCGGGCCCGCGCCCTTCCCCAGCCCCAGCCCGAGCCCCAGCCCTATGCTGTCGACGTCGAAGACGGCGACCGCATTGTTGTCCGCCTCTGCCACAAACAACCGCCTGCCGTCGGCGGAGAGCGCGAGGGCATTGGGCGTGCTCCCTTCCGCCGGCCCGGATGGCGGCGGATCGAGCAGCTCGCCGATGACCTGTCGCGTGCGCGTGTCCACCACCGCGACCCGGTCCGTGCTGCCGGAGGCGACGTAGAGTCGCGAGCCGTCGGCGCTGAGAAGTAGTGCCGATGGGTGTCGAGCAACGCGCAGCCGGCCGGCGTCCATCAGCGTCCCGTCCGGCCGCGGCTCGAAGGCGGAGACCGTATGCCCGCCCCACGCCGAGACGTACACCGTCCCATTGGGCGCGACGGCCACGCCGTACGGGTAGCGCTCGGTGGCGAGGCGCTGCACGACTCGCCCGCTGGCCAGCTCCACCACCGCCAGCGAGTCGGCCAGGTTCTCGGCGACGTACAGCATCCGCTGGTCGGGCGATGGCGCGAGGCCCGCCGGGTAGCGCTTTCCCGCCGAGTTCGGGTGCTTGGGCGCGAGCACCAGGCTGTCGCGCAGTCGGGCGCGGCCGGCATGCCAGTCGTAGCGGTAGACCACATCCTGGTTGCCGCCGGAGACGAGCAGGGTCCGGCCGCCTTCACCGAATGCGATTCCGAGGAATGCCGCCGGCTGCTCGACCGTCTGCTGGATGATGCCCGTGGCGCGGTCCACGACCTGGATCCCCTGCTCGCGCCAGCCGTTGAGCAGCAGGACGACGCGGTCGCCCTCGGGCGCGAGCAGCATGGCCAGCGGCAGGGAGCCGACCGTGGCCGACTGGCCGGCCGGGTCCAGCGTCGCCCCGGTCGGCAGCCGGCCGATGGTGGGTGACAGCTCGGCCCGGGGCCCAGGCCGGCAGGTGGACCAGAGGAGCGCGCACAGCAGCACGACCGCCGGTGTCTTGCGAGTGGGCATGGGAGGCTCCGCAGCGTCCTGGGAGAGAGTGCCGCGCCAATATGCCCCTGCGCCCGAGCTGCAGCCAGAGGGCGGCGTCAGCCGACGGGGAGCCCGAGCCTCAGAGCCTTGCCCTTTCCCCGGGCATGCTCCTCGGACCAGCCGCGCCTGGAATATGATCGTCTCGAGGCGTTTGCCAGGGTACCCGCCCGGCTCTACCTTGCCGGTGCGCGCAGCCACGTGCGCGCATTTCGCTGGTCGTTCCTGCCCTCGTTCCGGAGGAAGGGCACTGCCCGGCCGCAGAGACTTCCTTGCCGTGCTCGGCGCGCTGGGCGCCGCTGGCGTCGGCTTCCTGGCCGGCCGCGGCTCCCGCCGCCAGGCTACAGCCGGCTACCACCCGGCGGTGGCCGGTGGGCCGCTGCTCATCGCCCACCGCGGCGGCGCGGGGCTGGCACCGGA
>JACQVE010000173.1 GCA_016209965.1 Gemmatimonadota bacterium
CGACCAGTCCGGCATAGAAGCGGACGTAGAAGGGCGTGTGAGGCGCCGCGCGCGAGCGCGCGCCTTCCCCCTTTCCCAGGATCCGGGACGCGAGAGCGGGAATGAACGTGAACGCGACGAAGAGGCTGGCCAGCAGGCTAAACCCGACGACCATCGCGAGCGGGACGTAGTAGACGCGCAGTTCGCCCTGCAGGTAGACGAAGGGGATGAGGACGATGACGGTGGTAAGCGTAGCGGCGAGCACGGCGAGCACGACCTCGCGCGCGCCGTGCTCGGCGGCGAGCGGCGCGGCCTCGCCCAGCCGGCGCCGGCGGTAGATGTTCTCGAGGACCACGATGGCGTTGTCGACCACCAGGCCGAAGCCCATGGCCAGCCCCATGAGCGTGAGCACGTTGAGCGTGAAGCCGCCGAAGTAGACCAGGTTCAGCGTGATCAGGATGGAGAAGGCGATGGTGGCGAAGACAATGCCGGCGGAGCGGAACGAGCCCAGAAAGAGGAGCAGCACCAGGAAGATGACGCCGGCGGCGACCAGGGCGCGGAAGCGCAGGTCGGTGAGCTGCTGCCGGATCGCCTTGCTCTCGTCATTGTCCAGCAGCAGCCGGAGCCCCGGCGGCTGCGTGGGCTCGAGCGCGGCCACCGTCGCCTTCGCCCGGTCGGCCACGGCCACGGCGCTGGTGCCGATCTCGCGCAGGATGAAGAAGGAGACGGCGGGCTGGCCGTCAATGCGGTAGTAGGAGGTCGGGTCCTCGTAGGTGTCGTGGACGCGGGCGACGTCGCCCACCCGAACTGTGCGGCCGCGGTCCGTGAGCAGCGGCAGGCGCCGCACGTCCCCGGCCGACTCCGGGCGCTGGCGGATGGCCAGGGTGCGCAGCACTCCGCCGGCCGCGACGGCGCCGGCCTCGCGCACGAACTCCAGCTCCTGCACGCGGCTGCCCACCAGCTCGAGGTCGAGGCCCAGCGCCTGTGCCTTCTCCTCGTCCAGCTCCAGCTCGAGCACGCGGTCGCGCCCACCCTGGGCTACCACCTCGGCCACGCCATCCACCTGGCGCAACGCGGGCGCGATCACGTCGTCGACGTGGCGTCGCAGCGCTTCCACGGTATAGGGCCCGGTGACCGTGTAGCCGAGGAAGGGGCGTGTCTGCTCCTGAAACTCGCGCGGCACGTAGTGCTGGATCTGCGGGCGGGAGGCGCCGGCCGGCAGCTCCTGCTCGAGCGCGGCCAAGCGCTCGGACAGCTCGAGCCGCGCGAAGTCCATGTCCGTGTCGCGCGCGAACTCGACCGTGATCCTGGCGAACCCCGCCCCGTCCTGCTCCGAGGACTCGGACGTAACCTTCTCGACGCCGCGCACCTGCTGCGCCGCAGCCTCGAGGGGCGAGGTGAGGAAGGCCTCGGTGGTCTCGGGCGAGGCGCCCCACCAGGAGGCGGTGATAGTGAGCTGCGGCAGCCGGGTGTCGGGCAAGAGCTCGAGGGGCAGGTTGCGCCAGGCGGCGACGCCCAGCAAGGCGACGGCCGCGTACGCCATGGTCACGGCGACGGGGCGGCGGATCGAGAGCCGGATCATACCTCAGGGCGCCATGGAGCCACGGTGGCGGCCGGCACTCTACCCGCGCCGCCCGGGCTTGATCAGGCGGTACATGCGGAGGTGCTGGACATCGAGCTCGTCCCGCCAACTGCCCAGGAGGAAGTCCGCGCCGATCTGAAAGATGACAAAGTCGGGCGGTGTCCGGACCGTGCCCAGCATGCGGCCGTCGGGGTCGAAGACGTTCCAGCGCGGCTGGTCGTCGCCGGGGCGGCGGTACTCGGCGACCCACAGGTCGCCCGGCTCGTCCACCACCATCCTGCTGTAGGCCGGCATGGTCTTGGGAAACGGCATGTCCGCCAGCATCTCCTGCTGGAACCGGCGCCAGTTGGGATCGGTAGCCTGCTCGAGTTGTTCCTGCTTGTAGCGCTCGATGTCCTCTGGGGTGACGTCCAGGTTGGAATGCTGGCGCCGGATCAGCCGCGTCAGCTTGCCGGCGGCCGAGTAGAGCCCGACCTCGAACCGGTCGGCGGGGCCGAAGTAGAGCTCGTCTCCGCGCACCAGCGTCGCAGGGGTGCGCCCGAAGGCCAGGGATCTGACGGCTACGCTCGATTCCGTGGCTTTGACATAGTATTCGGGGCCGGGGAACCAGCCGAGGGTGTCGACAGCGCCGCCGTTCGGAGCGAACAGAAGGTAGAGCGCCGAATCGCGGCTCACACCGCCTTTGTCACCCGGCCTGAAGCTCCGGCCCAGACTGGCCAGCAAGCTGCCGTTGCTGAAGCGCCCCTGGAGATTGGGGAAAGCATCGCCGGGGCCATGCAAAACCATCGAGCGCGCCAACCTCCCGTCAGCGCCGAAGACGGATACGCGCCGGAGGCGCCAGTCGTAGGTGAGCAAGGAGTCAGCGGTGAGCAGGTAGAGCGAGCCGAGGTTCTGGAACTCGCCCGGCCCCTCCCCTTTGCGGCCCGCGGTCAGCACGTAGGCACCCGAGCTGTCGTAGAAGCGCAGTTCGTTGGCACCGCCGTCAGCCACCACAATGCGCCCGTCGGATAGCCTGGCCGCACCGGCAATGCGCTCGAACTGATACTCGGACGCGCCTTCGAGCACGCCGATTTCCAGGACCGGGTGGTCCGAGAGGCGCCATTCCATGCCCTCGCGCCACAGCGGGGCTGCATTCTCGATGATCTCGATGCCGGCGCTGTCGCGAACCACGGCGCTGGACGCCCTCTCACCGGCGCCACAGGCGCAAAACGCGAGCAGGACGGGAGCGGCGAGCAAACAGCGGGATGCGCGGCTCGGCTGCATAGTGCTCCTCCTGCTAAGTGCAGCGTTTCGCAAGTTACGTATTCACCGCCCAGCAGGCGGAGGGCGGAGAGTGCCAGACGGCCGCCCCAAGTACCGTACGATCCAGTACGATCTCTGTGTGCTCGGCGCACTCGGCGGTGAAATAATGGTTACGCCCGTTCCTCGCCGGCGCCGCCGGCCGGCACCAGGGCACGCGCTTGGGGGTCCTCCGGGAGCAGCCGACCGGGCGGGGCCGCGGCGGCCGGGCTCCGGCCGCGCAGCAGGGCAGAGACCCGCAGCCGCGCCTCCTCGACCAGGTCGTAAGCCACCGGCACGACGATCAGGGTGAGCGCCGTCGCCGTGATCAGCCCACCAATGACCGCCACGGCCAGAGGCGCGCGCAGGTCGGCGCCACGGCCCAGGCCCAGGGCCAGGGGGGCGAGGCCAAGCACGGTAGTGACGGTGGTCATGAGGATGGGGCGGAGGCGCGCGCGGCCGGCCTCGAGGATCGCTTCGCGTGTGGACAGCCCCTGCCGCCGCATCTGGTTGATGAAGTCCACCTTGACGATGGCGTTGTTCACGGCAATGCCGACCAGGATCACCATGCCGATCAGGCTCATGGTGTTGAGGCCCCCGCCCGTGATGGCCAGGGCCAGGATCGCACCAATGATGCCGAGCGGCACGCTCAACAGGATGGTGAACGGGTGGGTGAACGACTCGAACTGCGCGGCCAGGATCATGTAGACCAGGAGCAGCGCGAGGGTGAAGGCGAAGCCCAGCTCGCGGAAGCTCCTCCGCATCTCTTCGTTGGCGCCGCCGATCTCGGCGCGCAGCCCTGCGCGCGGCGGCGCCGCAGCCAGCACCCGGCCCGCCTGGTGGATCGCGGCCTCGAGGCCGCCGGCGGCTACATCGGCGTAGACGGGCACGACGCGCCCCTGGTCCAGGCGCCGGACCTCGGCAGGCCCCACGTCCTCGTGCGTGCGCACCAGCTCGCGCAGCGGCACGCCGTCCACGCGCAGCAGCCGGAGCGTCTCGAGGGAGCGGCGCGCCTCCTCCGGCAGCCGCACGACCACGGGCACCTTGCGGTCGAAGTCGACGAACTCCGTGGCCACCTTGCCGCGCATATAGGCCTCGACCGCCTCGGCCACGCGCCGCGGCTCGATGCCGTAGGCGGCAGCGCGCTCGCGGTCGATCTCGACGCGAACCTCCGGCTGTCCGATCTCGGTGCCCAGCCGCACATTGGCCAGCGACCGGACGCCGGCGAGGCGGGTCTCAAGATCGCGGCCATAGGCGAGCGCGGTTTCCAGGTGATCGCCGCGCACCCGCACGACCAGGTCGGCCTCGGCCCCGCCCAGCAGCCGGCCGAGCGCGGTGGCCTGGCCAGTCTCGAGGGCCAGGGCGCCGGGCGGGAACCCGGCCAGGCGGGGGCGCAGCCGGTCCAGCACCCCTTCTGTGCGGGCGTGCGCCTGGAGCCGCACCTCGAGGGTTGCAGTGTTGATGCCCTGGCCGGCCGCATCCACGCCGGCTACTGCCTGCTGGCGGCCGACCCGGCTGAAGACCGCCTCGACCTCGGGGTCGGCGCGCAGCACCTCTTCCACGCGCCTGGCCGCAGCCGCAGTCTGCTCGAGGGGCGTGCCGCGGGGCAGCTCGAGCCGCACGCGGAACGCCCCCTGATCCACCTCGGGGAGCACGCCCCGCTTGAGGAAGAGGCCGAGTGCCATGGTTGCCAGGAGCAATGCGACCGTGATGGCGACGACGCGGCCCCGGTGCTCGAGGGCGCGCTCGAGCAAGCGGTGGTACCATGCGGCGAATCGGGCAAAGCCGCGGTCGAACGCGTCGAGCGGCGGCGTGGCGAGGCGGGCAACCAGGCGGCGTACGGGGCGGGTGGCAAGGCGCGACCAGCGTCGCACCGGCCCGGGCGCAGGTCCAGCCGTGGCCGCGCCCCCCTGCCACCGGGCGGCCATGGTGGGGAGCAGCGTGAGGGCAACCACCAGGCTGGCCAGGAGCGAGAAGGCCACGGCCAGCGCGAGGGGGCCGAGCAGCTCGCCGGCCACGCCCTGGACGTAGACAATGGGGCCGAACACGGCAATGGTCGTGAGCGTCGACGCCGTGATAGCGCCCTGCACCTCCTCGGCGCCGCGGGCCGCGGAGTCGATAGGCAGGGCGCCTTCGAGGCCTGGCCCCGCCGCCACCACCACTTCCGCGCCCTCCACGCCCCCCGCGCCTTCCACGCCGCGGCCGGCCGGCAACGGGCCTGCGGCGCCGCCGTGCTGCAGCCCGTGGCGGCGCCGGAAGATGTTCTCGAGCACCACGATCGAGTTGTCGACCAGCATGCCTACGCCCAGCGCCAGCCCGCCCAGGCTCATGATGTTGAGCGTCACGCCGGCGGCATGCAGCAACGCGAAGGTGACCACCACGGAGATGGGGATGGACAGCGCAATAGCGACGGGATAGCGGGCGTCGCGCAGGAACAGGAACAGCACCAGGAAGGCGAGCAGGCCGCCGAGCACGAGCGCCTGGGTCACGTTCGAGATGGCGTCGGCCACGAAGCCCGCCTGGCTCATGGCCACCTCGAGCCGGATGTCCGGGTACTCCCTTCGGAGCTGGGCCAGCGCCGCATCCACGCGCTCCGCCACCCGCACGGTGTTGGCACCCGACTCCTTGAACAGGAGCAGCCCCACGGCTTCCTGGCCGTTGTAGCGCGCCTCGGACTCGCGCTCGCGGAAGCCGTCGCGCACGCGCGCGACGTCGCGCACGCTGACCAGGCTGGTCGGAACGGCGGCGCCCGCTCCCGATCCCGATCCCGTTCCCGACCCGGTGCGCGCGCTGGCGCCGGGCGTCAAACCCGCCCGTCGTCGTTCGACAACAACCTCCCCGATCTCCTCCACGCTCTGGAACTCGCCCAGCGTGCGCAGCGCGTAGCGGTAGCGGCCGCGGCGCACGGTGCCACCGGGCGCGGCGGCATTGGCGGCGTCGAGCGCGCGGGCGACATCGTCAATGGTGAGGCCGTAGCTCTCGAGGAGCCGTGGGTCTGCCTCGACCTGGATTTCGCGCTCGAGCCCGCCTACCACGGCCGCCTGGGCCACGCCCTCGAGCTGCTCGAGCCGGCGCTTGAAGACCGACTCGGCCAGCTCCTTGAGCGCGGCCAGGTCGGCAGCGCCGGCCACGCTGAGGGCGAGCACGGGCTCGCTGCGCGGGTCGGTCTTGAGCGCCACGGGCCGGGAGGCCAGCTCCGGCAGCCGGTCGCGCTGGTTGTCCAGCCGCTCGCGTACGTTCAGCGTGGCGAAGTCCATGTCCGCGCCCCAGGCAAAGCGCACGGTGACCAGGGAAACGCCCTCGCGGGTCACACTCTCGACGCCCTGCGCGCCTGGCACCGTGCTCACCGCCTGCTCGACCGGCTCGGTCACGAAGCGCTCGACCTCGGCGGGCGCGACGTTGGGGTAGGTGGTGTAGATCACGAGGCGCGGGTAGGCGATGTCCGGCAGCAGGTCAATGGGCAGGCGAGTGAAGGAAATGCCGCCCAGGAACACGGCCGCCAGGAAGAACATGGAGACGGCCACTGGCCGTTGGATCGAGAGGCGGGGGAGAGTCATCCTAGACCCCCCGCCCTGCCCTCTCCCCGTGGCCAGGGCTGGGGCTGGGCCCAGGGCTGGGGCACCGCAGGTGAGGCAGGCAGGTGGAGACGCAGGGACGCGGCGAAGTCGCGAATCTGCGGCCCGGCAGGGCCGCGGACGGAGGTGAGAGCGTGGCGACGCCACAACGCTGCCGCACGGTTTCGCCGTGGCGCCGCGTCGCCGCCTCCCCGTGTCGCCCCGTCGTGGCGCCGGGTGCCGCTCACGGGCGGAGCTCCTTCCCCACCTTCTCCTCGAGCGTGACCAGAGCGGTGGCGAAGGTGAGGCGGGCGGCGGCGGCCTCGCGCTCGGCCGCGGCGGCCTGCTCGATCACGGACTGCAAGCTGGTGAAGGGGATGGCGCCCTGCCGGTACTGCTCCTGCGCCAGTGCCACGCGTTCGCCGCTCAACGCCGCGGACTGGTCGGCCAGTTCGAGGGAGCGGTGCGCGTTCTCCAGGTCGATCAGCGCGCTGCGCACCTCGCGCTCGAGGGCGAGGCGCGCGGCACGCGCGTCCTCGCGGGAATCGCTGACTGCGGCCTCCGCCCGGGCGATCTGCGCGCTGGGGCGGAATTGCTCGAAGAGCGGGAGCGAAGCGGACAGGCCGAAGAAGAAGGTGCGGTTCTTGGGGTTGAGCTCCGTGAGCGCGTCATAGCTGGAGAGGCTCATGCCCCGGCTGAGCCCCGCATTCAGGCCGATTTGCGGCCAGCGCGTGCCGCGTGCCGCGCGGGCCCGGCGCTGGGCTGCTGCCGCGGCGGCGTCCGCTTCAGCAATGCGCGGATGGCCGGCGAGCGCCGCGGCGACCAGGGCATCGGCGGCGAGGGTCGAGGGGTCGAAGACTCCAGGAAAATCGCCGGCCAGCTCGAAGGCGACGTCGCCTGCAATGCCCAACGCTTCCCGCAGCTCCAGCTCTGCCTTCCGCGCCTCGCCTCTGGCCCGGGCGAGCGCCTGTTCCTGGCGCGCCACATCGACGCGGGCGCCCAGCACGTCGACGGCCGTCGCCGCAACGACGCGCACCAGCCGCTCGGTGGCCGCGAGCCGGTCACGGGCCGAGACGAGCAGCCGCTCCTCGAGCTCGATGAGGCCGCGCGCGTGGAGGGCCGCATAGAAGCGGCGGCTGACGTCGGCG
>JACQVE010000174.1 GCA_016209965.1 Gemmatimonadota bacterium
GCCGGCAACTCCGTCAGCCCTGTCTGCGCGATCTGCTGCGGCGTCACCTCGCCCGCGCGCTGCAACTGCGCGGCCTCACCCTGCCGCTCCCGCGCTGCGCCCAGGCTGGGATCGAGCTGCACCGCCTGCTGGAACAGGCGCACGGCTTCGGCATAGTCGCCCCGGTCCATGGCCTGCAGGCCATTGCCATACGTCAGAAAGGCGAGCAGGTTCGCCGCACGGTTCTCACTGATCGCTTCCCGCTCCGCCGCCGTCAGTTCGATCCCCAGCACGTTCAGCACGCCGAACACCAGCTCCTTCTCGAGATCGAACAGCGCCTCGAGCGGCGACTCGTTCCCCAGCTCACCGGCAGCCCGCTGCTCGGCGGCCGCCAGCACCGATACATCCATGCGCACGGCATTCTCGCCCGTCGTCGCCAGCACGCCCTGGACCACGTGTTCCGCGCCCAACAGCCGCCCGGCGCGCGCGCCTGTTGCCGGCTCGGCGTAGCCGGCTTCGGTCAATGCCATTTCATCGAGCAGCGACTGCACCCGCACCCGCTCGAGCAGCCGGAGCGCGCCCGAAAGCTGCAGGTCCGTGATGATCATGTCGGCGAGGGCAACCTGGAGGGGTTCGAGCTCCGGCTTCTCGGAGACCAGGCGCAGCGGGAAGACGGCGATGGTCCGGGGCGTCGCCGGCTGGGCCGTCAACTCGGCCTCCCGCTCCAGCGCCAGCCGCGCCTGCTGCCGCATCTCATTGCGCAGAACCAGCACCAGCCGGGCCCGGATCTCCTCCTTCAGCGCGTCGCTGCGGCCGAGCTCCAGATATCTGGTGTAGGACTCCCGGGCCAGCGTCCAGTTGTCCTGCGCCTCGTGCGCCAGTCCCAGATAGAGGAAGGCGACGCCGCTGGCACCCGTCTGGCCCACGACCCGCTCCAGGATCGCCTGCGCGTCCTTGGGCCGGTCCCCACGGTAGTACGCGACGCCAAGCTGAGTCATGGCGGGCAGGTCCGCCGGCGCCGCCGCGACCGCATCCTCCAGCCGCGCGATGTCGTCCGGGCCCACAGTCGGGACCGTGCGGGCACACGCCGCGGCCGAGGCCAGCATCAGGCAGGCGCTCAGCAGTTGGCGCAGAGCCGGTGTCGAGATCGTACTCTTCATGGCGACTCCTATCGCATAGCGCCTTCGAGGCGGGCGAGACCACGACATAAGAATCGAGCCGTATCCTGTGGGGCGTCGGCGCGGGAGTTTCCAAGCTGTCATCCGCGCGCGCGCCTGTCAATAATCTTGAGACTCGCCGCAATCTTGAGACTCGCCGCCGCCGCACCGCCCCGACGGCACCCGGACCGATGCCGGGGGGCGGGCGGGTGCTCCCCGTAGCGGTCCATAAGTGGGCGAACGCGGGTGGCGGCGAGGGGACGGGCGGAGGTGAGCGAACTTGACCGCGGGGGAGCACCCGCCCGCCCCCGCGGTGTCTCGCCCGTTACCCCAAAACGCGGCCGATGAGCAGCGAGGCGGCGAGCGTCACCAGCGCCACGGAGATCAGGTTCAGCCAGAACCCGGCCCGAACCATGTCCGCCATGCGGATGTAGCCCGTTCCGAAGGCGATGGCGTTGGGCGGCGTGCCGACGGGGAGCATGAAGGCAGTCGAGGAGGCCAGGGCCCCCACTGCCATGAAGACGAGCGGCTCCTGCCCCACGCCGCGGGCAGCGGCAGCCAGCACGGGCATGGCCAGGGCGGCAATGGCCGTGTTCGAGGCGAGCTCGCTCAGATAGACAAAAACGGCTGCCGTGAGACCCAGCACCACCCAGACGGGCAGCCCGACCAGTCCCCCGACGCCCGCGGCAATGGCCTCCGTCAGACCCGTCTCCTCGAACGCCCGCGCCAGCGAAAGCCCGCCGCCGAACAGCAGCAGCACGCCCCAGGGCAGCCGCTGGGCCGTGCCCCAGTCGAGCACGAACTCGCTCCGCCGCCGCTCCACGGGCAGCAGGAACAGCAGCCGCGCGGCGGCGATGGCAATAGTCGAGTCATCCACACCCGGTGCCAGGTCAGTGAGGCCCGGGATGCGCCACGCGCCAAGCTGCTTCGGCTCCCGCATCAGCCAGCCGGCCACGGCCAGCAAGAAGATGATCAGCGTCAGGATCTCGCCCCGCCGGGGCGGCCCCAGCTCCTGGCGTTGCGAGCGCAGCAGATCGGCCGCGCCCGGCGGCAGCCGCCCCGGCGGGAAAAAGACGAAGACGAGGAGCACCCAGGAGAGCGGCAGCAGGATCACGACCAGTGGCAGCCCCACCGCCAGCCACTCGGCAAAACCGACCTCCTGCCCCAGTAGCTCCCGCGCCGCGGCGGCAAACACCGCGTTGGGCGGCGTACCGATCAAGGTGCCCAGTCCGCCGATCGTCGCGCTGTAGGCGATCCCCAGCATCAGTGCCGTCGCGAATAGGAACGGCTCCTCCGGGTCCGCCGGGCGCAGCAGCTCGGTGAGCGCCAGGCCAATGGGCAGCATCATGGCCGCCGTTGCCGTGTTCGACACCCACAGGC
>JACQVE010000175.1 GCA_016209965.1 Gemmatimonadota bacterium
CAAGCTCTAGACAACCTCACACCCGCGGAGTACCTTCGCCAGTGCCACCCAGACTTGGCCTCTTCGCCTCTTCTGTCTCACATGTAGCGAACGAGTACAGAGCCTTGCCCTTCCCTACGGGCATTGCTAAAATAACAGAGCTAAATCCCACACGATAACTATGCATATTTCGCCCCTACTTCCACGCCTACACCACAGCGTTTACAATAGGTGTCTTGGTGAGAACGGGGGCACCGGTTCGATTCCAGTTGTGGGCTCCACATACTAGTAAGCTGTCTTGTAGGAGGATTCGCGATGGCGAAGCGGAAGTTTGAGCGGACCAAGCCGCATGTAAATGTCGGCACCATAGGGCACGTCGACCACGGAAAGACCACCCTGACCGCGGCCATCACGAAAGTGCTGGCGATGCAGGGGCAGGCCGAGTTCCGCTCGTTTGACTCCATCGACAACGCCCCCGAGGAGCGGGCGCGGGGCATCACCATCGCCATCGCCCACGTGGAGTACGAGACCGCGAAGCGGCACTACGCGCACGTCGACTGACCGGGGCACGCCGACTACATCAAGAACATGATCGTGGGGGCGGCGCAGATGGACGGGGCGATCCTGGTGGTCAGCGCCCCCGACGGCCCCATGCCGCAGACGCGGGAGCACATTCTGTTGGCGCGGCAGGTTGAGGTGCCGAACATCGTCGTGTTTTTGAACAAAGCCGACATGATGGACGACGAAGAGCTGCTGGAGCTGGTGGAACTGGAGATGAGGGAGCTTCTGACGAAGTACCAGTTTCCCGGGGATGAGATTCCGATTGTGCGAGGGAGCGCGCTGAAGGCGCTGGAGTGCGAGTCGAAGGATCCGAACGCGCCGGAGTACGAGTCGGAGCGGCGGCACTATGCGCACGTGGATTGTCCGGGGCACGCGGATTATGTGAAGAACATGATCACGGGTGCGGCGCAGATGGACGGGGCGATCCTGGTGGTGAGTGCGGCGGACGGCCCCATGCCCCAGACGCGGGAGCACATTTTGTTGGCGCGGCAGGTGAATGTGCCGTACGTGGTGGTATTTTTGAACAAGGTGGACATGGTGGAGGACAGTGAGCTGGTGGATCTGGTGGAGCTGGAGGTGCGGGAGCTGCTGAGTGAGTATGATTTTCCCGGGGACGAGATCCCGGTGATCCGGGGGAGTGCGCTGAAGGCGCTGGAGAGTGGGGATCCGGAGTCGGAGGCGGGGAGGGTGGTAGGGGAGTTGTTGGCGGCGGTGGACAGCTACATACCGGAGCCGGTGCGGGAGATTGACAAGCCGTTTCTCATGCCGGTGGAGGATGTGTTCAGCATCACGGGGCGTGGGACGGTGGCCACGGGGCGGATCGAGCGGGGGCAGGTGAAGGTGGGGGAGGAGGTGGAGATAGTGGGTCTTAGGGAGTCGAAGCGGAGTGTGGTGACGGGGGTGGAGATGTTCCGCAAGGTATTGGAGGCGGGGGTAGCGGGGGACAATGCGGGGCTCTTGTTGAGGGGAGTGGGTAAGGAGGAGATCGAGCGGGGGATGGTGCTGGCCAAGCCGGGGAGTATCACGCCCCACACGCGCTTCCAGGCGGAGGTGTACGTCTTGACCAAGGAGGAGGGGGGCCGCCACACGCCCTTTTTCCCGGGGTACCGGCCGCAGTTTTACTTTCGCACCACGGACGTGACGGGGAGTGTGCGGCTGCCGGAGGGTGTGGAGATGGTGATGCCTGGGGACAATGTGCAGATGGAGATCGAGCTGATCAGCCCGATTGCCATGGAGAAGGAGTTGCGCTTTGCCATCCGGGAGGGCGGGCGTACAGTGGGCGCGGGAGTGGTTACGGAGATCCTGGAGTAGGGCGGGCGCAAGCCCGACGCCCGGAGGCGGCGGGCCCAAGCCTTATCGGAAGCCCGCCGGGCGTACAGTGGGCGCGGGAGTGGTGACGGAGATCCTGGAGTAACGACACCATGGCAGGCAAGATCCGGATCCGGCTCAAGGCCTTCGATCACGCGGTGATCGATCAGACGGCGTCGGACATCGTGCGCACGGCGGAGAAGACGGGCGCGCGCGTGAGCGGGCCCATCCCGCTTCCCACCCGAGTCCAGCGCTGGACGGTTTTGCGCTCCCCGCACGTTGACAAGAAGAGTCGCGAGCAGTTCGAGCTGAAGACACACAAGCGGGTGATCGACATCATGGACTCGCGGCCGCAGACGATTGATGCCTTGACCAAGCTCGACCTGCCGGCGGGCGTCGATGTTGAGATCAAGGTGGACTGAGTGGTCGAGTTCGTGAGTACGGTCGGCCGAATGCGACGGTACTTGCGAATTCGACCACAAAGGTGGAACGGCCCATGGCGGGACTGATCGGACGCAAGCTGGGCATGACCCAGATCTTCGATGAGCGGGGGGCGCTCGTGCCCGTGACGGTGGTCGAGGCCGGCCCCTGCCCCGTGCTGCAGGTCAAGACGGCGGACTCCGATGGCTACGCTGCGATCCAGCTCGGCTTCGGCGCAAGAAAGGAGCGGCGCGTGCGCCGCGCGGAGCGTGGGCATGCCGGAAAGGCAGGACTCGCGCACACCCCCAGGGCGCTGCGCGAGTTCCGCGTTGACGCCCCGGAATCGTTCCAGGTCGGACAGCAGCTCACGGTGGACCAGTTCCATGTCGGTGAACGGGTGAAGGTCACGGGGGCGAGCAAGGGGCGCGGCTTCCAGGGGGTCGTGAAGCGCCACGGATTCCGCGGCCGGCCGGGGTCCCACGGCCACCCCAAGGCACGCAACCCGGGAACGCTGGGTCCGGGAACCAATCCCTCACGGGTCATCAAGGGGAAGAAGCTCCCCGGCCAGATGGGCAATACCCGCCACACGGAGCGCAACCTGCGGGTCGAGCGGATCGACGCCGAGCGCCACCTGCTCTTTGTCCGCGGCGCCGTGCCGGGCGCACGCAACAACCTGCTGCTGATCCGCAAGGCATGACGATGAAGGCAGATGAGGGGTGAGAGGCGCGAGAGGCTCAGCGATCTATGTTTAAGGCACCGGTTTTCACGGCGGACGGCGAGAAGCAGGGCGAGACGCGGCTGCCCAAGGCCCTGTTCGATGGAACCGTCCACGAGCCGGCCATGTGGCAGGCGGTAAAGGCGTACCTGGCCAACCAGCGGCAGGCTACGGCGTCCACCCGGACCCGGGCCGAGGTGTCGGGGGGCAACCGCAAGCCGTGGCGGCAGAAGGGAACCGGCCGCGCCCGCCAGGGCTCGACCCGCTCGCCACATTGGCGAGGTGGCGGCGCCGTCTTCGGGCCGCAGCCGGTACGGAACTACCACCAGGACCTGCCCAAGCAGGTGCGCTGGCTGGCGCGTCGCTCCGCCTACAACACACGGGCGCAAGACGGAGCGGTCTGGGTGGTTCAGCAGCTCGACTTCGACGCCCCCCGCACCAGGCGCGTCACGGGACTGCTCGGGAACCTGGGTGTCGCCGGCAACGTCCTGCTGCTGACGGACGGGCACAAGCCGCTCGTCTACCTATCCGCCCGCAACCTACCGGGCGTGCGCGTCCGGCCGTTCGGGCAGGAGTCCGCTTACGACGTGCTGTGGGCGGACAGCCTGGTCATCGAGGAAGCGGCGCTCAAACGCGCGCGGGAGGTGGCACATGCGTGATCCGCGCGACGTCCTGATCCGCCCCGTAGTGACGGAGCGTTCGACGGCGCTGGCCGACGCACAGGCGGCCTACACCTTCGTGGTGGCGCCGGCGGCCAACAAGCTCGAGATCCGTCGCGCCGTGGAATCGCTGTTCGGCGTCCGCGTCATCGACGTCCGGACCATGAACTACCGGGGCAAGTGGCGCCGCGTCGGCCGCAGCCTGGGCCGCCGCCCGGGCTACAAGAAAGCGGTGGTCCGGCTGGCAGCGGGCGAGCGCATCGACGTCTACGAGGGAACCTAGGCCGTTGCCTGAATTGCGAGCATAGCACCCATGCCCATTAAGAAGTTCAAGCCGGTGACACCCGGCACCCGGTTCCGCTCCGTGAGCGCGTTCGAGGAGGTCACGCGGGAAGGGCCCGAACGCTCGTTGACCGAGCCGCTCAAGAAGACGGGCGGCCGGAACCATCACGGGCACATCACCTCGCGCAGGCGGGGCGGCGGCCACCGGAGACTCTACCGCCGCATCGATTTCCGGCGCGACAAGTGGGGAGTCCCCGCCCGCGTGGTCGCGGTCGAGTACGATCCGAACCGCTCGGCCAATATTGCGCTGCTCCAGTACGCGGACGGCGAGAAGCGCTACATCCTGCACCCGCGCGGGCTCGTGCCCGGCGAGACCGTGGTGAGCGGGCCGGGCTCCGACGTGCGCATTGGCAATGCCCTGCCCATCGGCGAGATGCCGCTGGGCACAGTGGTGCACAACATTGAGCTCAAGCCCCGGAAGGGCGGGCAGATCGTGCGCTCCGCCGGGGCCGGCGCCCAGGTGATGGCCAAGGAGGGGGACTACGTGACGCTCCGCCTGCCCTCGAGCGAGGTGCGCATGGTCCGCAAAGAGTGCCTGGCCACCATCGGCCAGTTGGGCAACGTGGACCACGAGCTCCAGAGCATCGGGAAGGCGGGTGCCAACCGTTGGCGGGGCCGGCGCCCGCGCGTGCGCGGCGTGGCCATGAACCCCGTGGACCACCCGCTGGGTGGTGGCGAGGGCAAGAGCTCGGGCGGCCGGCCGCCCACCTCGCCCTGGGGCAAACCGGAGGGGAAGAAGACGCGCAAGCACAAGAAGGAATCCAACAAGTACATCGTGCGCGGCCGCAAGCGCGGCAAGTCAACGCTGTAGGCCCAGCCAGGGGAAGGGCGACGCAGGCATGAGCAGATCGATCAAGAAGGGACCCTACATCGACGGCAAGCTGCTCGAAAAGGTCGAGCGGATGAACGCGCGAGGGGAAAAGCGGGTGCTGAAGACGTGGGCCCGCGCTTCGACCATCTCGCCCGAGTTCGTCGGGCATACGCTGGCCGTGCACAACGGTAACAAGTTCATCCCGGTCTATATCACAGAGAACATGGTCGGCCACAAGCTGGGCGAGTTTGCGCCCACCCGCCTCTTCCGGGGGCATGGTGGCAAGCTGGCCGACAAGCGAGCAAGAGTGAAGTAGACGAGCATGGAAGCCCGGGCAGTATCCAAGTACGTGCGCCAGAGTCCGCGCAAGATGCGGCTGGTAGCCGACCTGATCCGCGGCAGAGCGGTAGGCGAGGCGTACGCCATCCTGCGCTTCTCCAAGAAGCGGGCGGCCGAGGTGCTCGACAAGACGCTGCGCTCGGCCGTGGCCAACGCCCGGCAGAAGGCGGAGGGCGCCGGCGAGCCGGTGGACGTGGACGTGCTCTATGTGCGCGAGGCCTACGTGAACGAGGGGCCGCGCCTCAAGCGCTGGCGCGCCGCGGCCATGGGACGGGCATCGCCCATCCGCCGGCCCACCAGCCACGTGGTTGTTGTCGTGGACCGTAAGGAGTAGGTATGGGACAGAAGACGCACCCGCGTGGCTTCCGGCTGGGCATCATCAAGCCCTGGAAATCTCGCTGGTACGCGGGCCGCAACTTCGGCCAGTTGCTGGCTGAGGACGGAACCATCCGCAAGTACCTGCACCAGCGGCTGGCGCACGCGGCCCTTTCCGAGGTCGAGATCGAGCGCAAGCCGCAGAAGATTGTGGTCACGGTGCACACGGCCCGGCCAGGCGTGGTGATCGGGAAGCAGGGCGCGGAGGTGGACAAGCTGCGGGACGAGCTGGCGCTGCTCACCAAGAGCGAGGTCTCCATCAACGTGGAGGAAGTGAAGCGGCCGGAGCTGGATGCCCAGCTCGTGGGCGACAACGTCGCACACCAGCTCAAGCAGCGCGTCTCCTTCCGCCGAGCCATGAAGCGGGCGGTGCAGTCGGCCATGCGGGCGGGCGCCGAAGGCATCAAGATCCAGTGTGGCGGCCGCCTGGGCGGCGCGGAGATCGCGCGCACGGAGGGGTACCACGAGGGGCGCGTCCCCCTGCACACGCTGCGGGCGGACATCGATTACGCGCACTCTACGGCCAAGACCACCTACGGCACGATTGGCGTGAAGGTCTGGATCTTCAAGGGCGAGGTCGTCGAGAACCGGCGCGGGCGCACCTATTCGACGGGATCCTGATGGCGCTCCGGACTGGCGCGCGGGCTGGGGCTAGGGGCCCGAAAGGACAAGCGAGATGCTGGCACCCAAGAGGGTAAAGTACCGCAAGCAGCAGAAGGGTCGCACCCGCGGCATGGCCACCCGCGGCCATACCGTGGCGTTTGGCGACTACGGCCTGCAGAGCACCGAGCCGGCGTGGATCAGCAATCGGCAGATCGAGGCAGCCCGCGTCGCCCTGACCCGCCACATCAAGCGGGGCGGCAAGGTGTGGATCCGGATCTTCCCGGATAAGCCCGTGACCAAGAAGCCAGCCGAAACGCGGATGGGCAAGGGGAAGGGGAATCCGGAGGCGTGGGTGGCCGTGGTCAAGCCCGGGCGGGTGCTCTTCGAGCTGGAGGGCGTGAGCGAGGCCGTGGCGCGCCGTGCCTTCGAATTGGCCGCTGCCAAGTTGCCGGTGAAATGCCGCGTGCTCGTCCGCGAGCGCGCCGCCGAGGGAGGAACGGAGTGAACGCCGCCGAGATCCGGGAGCTGACAGACGGCGAGGTCCGCGAGCGAATGGCCCAGACTCGGGAAGAG
This sequence comes from Gemmatimonadota bacterium, assembly GCA_016209965.1. Lineage (NCBI taxonomy): Bacteria > Pseudomonadati > Gemmatimonadota > Gemmatimonadota bacterium. The sequence continues at coordinate 6,686 of JACQVE010000175.1, forward strand.
CTGTTCCGCTTGCGCTTCCGCGCCGCGACGCAGCCGCTCGAGAATCCGGCCCTGCTCCGCAAGCTGCGCCGGGATCTCGCCCGGATGAAGACCATCCTGCGGGAGCGGGGACAGTCATGACGCAGAAGCCGAGAGCAACGCGCAAGACCCGGGTCGGCACCGTAGTCAGCGACAAGATGGACAAGACCGTGGTGGTCGCCATCCAACGCCGGGTCTCCCACGCGCTCTATGGCAAGCAGGTCGTGCGCACCAGGAAGTACCACGCCCACGACGAGGAAAACGCCGCCCGCACCGGCGATGTGGTCCGCATCATGGAGACGCGGCCGCTCTCCAGGACGAAGCGCTGGCGCGTGGTCGAGATCGTCGAGCGGGCCAGGTGAGGCGGCCATGATCCAGCAGGAATCGATCCTCAAGATCGCCGACAATTCGGGCGCCAAGCAGGCCAAGAGCATTCGTGTGCTGGGCGGCTCGAAGCGCCGCTACGCCGAGGTCGGCGACGTGATCGTGGTGGCTATCAAGGACGCGCTCCCCAATGGCACCGTGAAGAAGGGCGAGGTCGCCAAGGCGGTGGTCGTGCGCACGGCGAAAGAGATGCGGCGCCGGGACGGCTCCTACATCCGCTTCGATGACAATGCTGCCGTCATCATCAATGACGCGGGCGAGCCGCGCGCGACCCGCATCTTCGGGCCCGTGGGCCGCGAGTTGCGCGAGAAACGCTTCATGAAGATCGTGTCCCTCGCCCCCGAGGTGATCTGAAGATGGTACGTCGTTTTCTGGGCGGCGCCGGCAGCCGCCGCAAGAAGCCGCGTCGCGATCACGGACGCAAGGTGCACGTTCGCAAGGGGGACCGGGTCAAGGTCATCCGGGGCAACTTCGCGGGCATGGAAGGCAGCGTACTGCGCGTGATCCCGAAGGAGAACCGGCTGGTGGTGGAAGGCGTGAACCTGCGCAAGCGCCACATGCGCCCTAGTGCGGAGAATCCAGAGGGCGGCATCGTCAGTTTCGAGGCGCCGCTCCATGCCTCCAACGTCATGCTGATCGATCCCTCTACCGGGGAGCCGAGCCGCGTGCGCAAGCGGATCGAGCCGGACGGCACCAAGGAGCGTATCGCCGTGAAGAGTGGCAATCCGATTCCCGCGCCGCGGGTCTGATAGGTCAGGTCGAGGAAGATGAAACCAAGACTGGAGAGGTACTACCTGGAACGGGTTCGCCCGCGCCTCCTGGAGACGCTCGGGCTCAAGAACCCCTACCAGGTGCCCCGGCTGGAGAAGATCGTGGTCAACGTGGGGGTGGGCGAGGCGCCGCGGAACGCCAAGCTGCTGGATTCCATCGTCGAAGAGCTCTCGCTCATCACCGGGCAGCGCCCCGTGATGACCCGGGCCCGCAAGTCCATATCGAATTTCGCCATCCGCGAGGGCATGTCCATAGGCGCCATGGTTACGCTGCGCGGCGCGCGGATGTACGAGTTCCTCGACCGACTGATCAACGTGGCCATCCCGCGGGTGCGCGACTTCCGCGGACTTGCTACACGCTCGTTCGACGGCCGCGGGAATTACACGCTCGGGATCAAGGAGCAAATGATCTTTCCGGAGATCGACTACGACCGGGTCCAGAAGATTCACGGCATGGACATCGTGATCGTGACCTCCACCGATAAGGACGACGAGGCCTACGCGCTGCTCCGGGAGCTGGGCATGCCGTTCCGCGGCGAAACGCCGGTGCTGGTCTCGTCCAATGGCGCCGAGCGCGCGGCCGACTGAAGCCGCGGCGGGAGTAAGGAGAGCATGGCCAGAAAGGCAATGATCGAGAAGTCGCAGAGGAAGCCCAAGTTCCCGGTCCGCCAGCACAATCGTTGCGCCCGCTGCGGCCGCGCACGGGCGTTCCTGCGGAAATTCGGGCTGTGCCGGATCTGCTTCCGCGAGATGGCGCTGAGTGGCGAGATCCCGGGGGTGCGCAAGGCGAGCTGGTGACCATAGGAGAGGCTGAACGGTATGATGACGGACCCCATTGCCGACATGCTGGCACGCATCCGCAACGCCGGTCAGGCGGGGCACAAGCGGGTGGATGTCCCGGTCTCGAAGCTCAAGACGGAGATCGCCAGGATCCTCAAGGAGAACCATTTCATTCACGACTACAAGGTGCTGGAGGACGGCCGCCACGGCGTCCTGCGCCTGTACCTTAAGTACTATCAGGAGCGGCCCGTGATCCGGGACATGACGCGCGTGTCCCGGCCCGGGCGGCGGGCGTATTCCAGCGTCCCGGAGCTACCCCGCGTGCGGGCGGGCATGGGTATGGCCATTGTCTCGACCTCGCAGGGGGTGATGTCGGACAAGGAGGCCAGGGCCCGAAACGTGGGCGGCGAAGTCCTGGCACTGGTCTGGTGAGGCAGTAGACCATGTCCCGCATAGGAAAGAAGCCGGTCCCGATCCCGCCCGGAGTTACCGTTCGCGTGGACGGCTCCATCGTCGTCATCAAGGGGCCCAGAGGTGAGCTCAGCCGGACGTTCCGTCCCGAGATGCGCATCAGGAATGCGGACGGGCGGCTGACGGTCGAGCGCCCCTCGGATGCCAAGGCGCACCGCGCCCTGCACGGCCTGACCCGCGCGCTCCTGGCCAACATGGTGCAGGGCGTCACGACCGGCTTCCGCAAGGCGCTCGAGATCGTGGGGGTGGGCTACCGCGCCGAGAAGCGCGGCAAGAACCTGGTGCTCAGCGTGGGCTATTCGCACATCGTCGAATACCCCGAGCCGGAAGGCATCGTGATCTCGGCTCCCAGCCCGACCACCATCGTCATCGAGGGCGTTGATAAGCAGAAGGTCGGGCAGGTCGCCGCAGAGATCCGCGCCGTCCGGCCACCCGAGCCGTACAAGGGCAAGGGCATCCGCTACCAGGGCGAACAGGTCCGGCGCAAGGCGGGCAAGACGGGAGCCAAGTAAGCGCCCCGAGGGTAGATCGAGCATGAAGTCGAAGACAAGACAGCGTGAACTGCAGCGTATCCGGCGGCATCGCCGAGTCCGGAGCAGGGTCGGGGGGACGGCCGAGCGGCCGCGTCTGGTTGTACACCGCTCGCTCAAGCACCTCCAGGGACATCTCGCCGATGACGCTGCCGGCAGGGTCCTGCTCGGCGCCTCGACCGCGGCAGCCGAACTGGCCGAGCTCAGGGCGAACCCCGAGGTCAGCAAGGCGGAGCTCAGCCGCGCCGCCGGTCGGATCCTGGCTCAGCGCGCACAGGCTGCCGGAATCCGCCGCGTGGTCTTTGACCGCGGCGGGTACCTGTATCACGGACGCGTCGCGGCATTCGCCCAGGGCGCACGGGAGGGAGGACTCGAGTTTTAATGGCTGAACCGGTAAGGGCGAGCGAGAAGCCGCGGGTCGCGAGAGAGCCACGAGCGGGGGGTGGACGGCGCGTCCGCTCCGAGACAGAACTCGTCGAAAACGTGATCTTTGTGAACCGCGTCGCCAAGGTGGTCAAGGGCGGCCGGCGCTTCTCCTTCACGGCCCTGGTGGCGGTCGGGGATCGCGACGGCCACGTGGGCATTGCGCTAGGGAAAGCGAACGAGGTTGCGGAGGCCATCCGCAAAGGACTCGAACAGGCGCGCCACGCTATGATCGATGTGCCTCTCCAGGGCGGCACCATCCCGCACGAGGTGATCGGCGGGCAGGGCGCCGCCCGAGTGCTGCTCAAACCTGCCGGCGCAGGGACCGGTGTGATCGCAGGCGGCCCCGTGCGCGCGGTGCTCGAAGCCGCCGGCATCACCGACGTGCTGACCAAGAGCCTGGGATCCAACAACCCGATCAACGTGGTGCGGGCAACCATGAACGCCCTCGAGGAGCTCGTCACGCCCGCCCAGGTGGCGGCCGAGCGAGGCATCACGCTCGAAGAGTTGGGGGCCCGCCGTGGCTAGGAAGAAGGCTGCAGAGCGGCCCCGCCTGCTCCGCATCACGCAGATCCGCAGCGCCCTGGGCCGCCCCGCCAGGCAGCGGGCAACCCTCCGCGCGCTCGGATTGCGCCGCCATCAACAGACCGTCGTGCAGAAGGACAACCCTGCCATCCGCGGGATGCTCTTCGAGGTGAACCACCTCGTCCAGATCGAAGAAGTCGAGGGGACCAAAAGCCGATGAAGAAGCTCAGCGATCTGGGCCGCCCGGCCGGCGCGCACCGTCCGCGCAAGCGCCTCGGGCGTGGCCCCGGATCCGGTATCGGGAAGACCAGCGGCCGCGGCCATAAGGGCCACAAAGCCCGTACCGGCGGCACCACCCACCCCTGGTTCGAGGGCGGGCAGATGCCTCTGCAACGCCGGGTGCCGAAGCGCGGCTTCCATAACCCGTTCCGCAAGGAATACGAGATCGTAAACCTGCGAGACCTGGGGCGGATCGAGAAGGACACGATCACGCCTGAGGTGCTCCAGGCGCACGGACTGGTGGACCTGGGAAAGGGGCGGCCGGTCAAGATCCTGGGTGACGGCAAGCTCGGGCGCGCCCTGCGCGTGCAGGCCCACGCCATCAGCGCCGCCGCCCGCGCCAAAGTCGAGGCCGCGGGTGGGACCGTGGAGTTGCTGGAGGGCTGAGGCATGGCCAATCCCATCCCCAATCTGTTTCGGATTCCCGAGCTCAAGAGCAAGATCCTCTTCACCCTGCTGGTGCTGCTCATCTATCGCCTGGGCGCGCATGTCGCCGCGCCGGGGCTGGATGTGGGAGTGCTGCGGGAGCGCTTCGGCCAGTTGCAGGGCACCCTGCTCGGCGTCTACGACATGTTCGTCGGCGGCGCTCTCTCCCGCGCGACTGTGCTCGCCCTGGGGATCATGCCCTACATCTCGGCCAGCATCATGTTTCAGTTGCTGGCTGCCGTGTTCCCCACCATCGAGAAGATGCAGAAGGAAGGAGAAGAGGGGCGCAAGAAGCTCACCCAGTGGACCCGCTACGCCACCGTTGCGCTCGCCTTCGTGCAGGGTTACGGCTACGCCGTATTTCTGCAGAGCCCGGCCATCGGCGCCGTGCTGAATCCGGGATTGCCCTTCCTGCTCTCCACTTCCCTGGTGCTGACCACGGGCGCGATCTTCGTCATGTGGTTGGGCGAGCAGATCACCGAGCGCGGAGTCGGCAATGGCGCGTCACTGCTCATCTTCTTCTCCATCATCGAGGGATTCCCTTCCGCGCTCAGCCGGACCTGGGAGGCGCTCACCACCGGCGTCATCGGACCGTTCCGGCTGGTCGTACTCGTCGCCGTCATGGTGGGCGTCATTGCCGGGGTCGTGGGGATGACCATGGCCTCGCGCAAGATCCCGGTCCAGATCCCGCGCAAGGTGATGGGCCGTGGCCGGATCCGCGAAGGACAGAAGAGCTTCATTCCGCTGCGCATCAACTCGGCGGGCGTCATGCCTATCATTTTCGCCCAGTCCATCATCATCGTGCCGGGCACCATCGCTGCGTTCAGCAACATCGCGTTCCTGCGCGGGCTGGCCACGACCTTCCAGCCGGGGAGCTGGTGGTACTACGGCAGCTACACGCTCCTCATCCTGTTCTTCACCTACTTCTATACCGCCATCATCTTTAACCCCGTGGATCTGGCGGAGAACCTGAAGAAGCAGGGGGCGTTCATACCGGGGGTCAAGCCAGGCGCCCGCACGGCAGAATACATCGATTACGTGCTCAGCCGGGTCACGCTGCCAGGCGCCATTTACCTGGCCTTGATCGCGCTCCTCCCCTTCTGGATATTCGATATATTCAACATCCAGGGGCTCTTCTTCTTCGGCGGCACCTCGCTCCTCATTGTCGTCGGTGTGGCGCTCGATACCGTGCAGCAGATGCAGCAGCATCTGCTGCTGCGCCACTATGAGGGCTTCATGAAGAAGGGGCGGGTGCGGTTCCGCGGGCGGCAGCGCTATATGTAATCCGGCAGGGCGGCAGGAGCGGGGGCGGGGCGGCGGCCGGGCGCAGGCGCCGCCTGTCTCGCCTCCGCTTTCGCTTCTCCGCAGTGAGCTGGCGTGGGAGTATGAATGTCATCCTGATGGGGCCGCCGGGAGCCGGCAAGGGCACACAGGGCGCTTTGCTCGCCGAGCGCCGCGCGATGACCCGCATCGTCACCGGAGACCTGCTGCGCGAGGCGGTGCAGCGCGGGACCCCACTCGGCCAGAAGGCCAGGGCGTACATGGATGCCGGGGAGCTCGTCCCGGACAGCCTCATGCTGGAGCTCCTCCGGGAGGTGCTCACCGCTCCTCAGGACGAGGGGCGTCCAGCGGATTTCCTCTTCGACGGCTTTCCCCGCACGCTGCCCCAGGCCCAGGCGCTCGACGCGCTGTTCCGAGAGATGGGGCTCACCCTGGACGCCGTCATCGTAGTCGATGTGCCGGACGACCTGCTGATCAGACGCCTGAGCGGCCGCCGCACCTGCGCCAGTTGCGGCGCGGTCCACAACGTTTACTTCCAGCCACCTCGAGTGCCAGGGCATTGCGACTCGTGTGGCGGCCCGCTCGTCGAGCGCCCCGACGACGCCGCGCCCACCGTCCGCCGCCGGCTCGAGGTGTACCGCCGGGACACGGAACCGCTGATCCAGTACTACCAGCGCAGCGGTACGCCCGTCCGTCACCTGCGCGGCGACCGCGACGTCGACCAGGTCTACCACGCCATCACCAGGGCGCTCGAACCGTGGTCTACCTGAAGACCGCGGCTGAAATCGAGGCCATCGCCGAGGCCGGCGCCGTACTGGCTCGCCTCTTCGCCGCGCTCCCCGCCCAGGTCAAGCCACGCGTCACGACCGCCCAGCTCGATGAATTCGCCGAAGAATTCATCCGCCGCCACCCCGGCGCTGAACCCGCGTTCAAGGGTCTCTATGGATTCCCCGCCAGCATCTGCATCTCCATCAACGAGGAGGTCGTACACGGCATCCCCAGTCGCCGCCGCATGCTCCAGGAAGGAGACATCGTCAGCATTGATGCCGGCGTCGCCCTGGGCGGCTGGTACGCCGATGCCGCCGTCAGCTTCCCCGTTGGCACCATCGACCCCACGGCCCAACGTCTCCTCCAGGTCACCCGCGCCGCCTTGCAGCGCGCTGTCGCTCTCGCCGTCCCCGGTAACCGAATCGGCGACGTCGGGCACGCCGTGCAACGAACGGCCGAAGAGGCCGGATTCAACGTGGTACGCGACCTGGTCGGCCACGGCATCGGCCGCGAACCCCACGAAGAGCCCCAGGTGCCCAACTTCGGCCACCCCGGTCACGGAATCCGCCTCCAGCAGGGCATGGTCCTGGCCATCGAACCCATGCTCAACGAAGGGTGCGCCCAAACCCGCACGCTCCCCGACCGCTGGACCGTCATCACCGCCGACCGCCGCCGCAGCGCCCACTTCGAGCACACGGTCGCCGTGCTCGCCAATGGCCCCCGCCTCCTGACCACCCTCCCCTGACTCGCCAGCTCGCCTCGCTCGCCTCCAGCCGCTTGCCTCCAGCGGCCTTGATGCTCAGGGAGAGGCTGAGTATATTACCAAGCTGTGCAATAACCGAGGATGGCCCGAATGAAGGTACGAAGCAGCGTCAAGCCGATCTGCGAGCACTGCAAGGTGATCCGCCGCCGCGGCGTCGTCCGGATCATCTGCAAGAAGAACCCACGGCACAAGCAGCGACAGGGGTAGGGGAATGGCGCGGATAGCAGGCGTGGATCTGCCCCGCAACAAGCGGATCGAGGTCGCGCTCACCTACATCTTCGGGATCGGTCTGCCCACGGCCCAAAAGATTCTGGACCAGACGGGTGTGAACCCGGAGCGGCGCGTGCACGCGCTCTCGGATGACGAGGTGAATCGACTGCGGCGGATCATCGAGAACCAGCACAAGGTTGAAGGGGCGTTGCGGACCGAAGTCTCGATGAACGTGAAGCGGCTGATGGACATCGGGTGCTACCGCGGCCTCCGGCACCGGCGCGGTCTGCCGGTTCGGGGGCAGCGCACGCACACCAATGCGCGGACGCACAAGGGCTCGCGGCGGCCGATCGCGGGGAAGAAGAGGGCGCCGAAGAAGTGACCCGAAGGTCATCCCGAGGAGCGGAGCGAGGATGGGCCTGCTGATGGCACCGCTTCCGCCGGGCTGAGCCGTACGCAGACGGAGCGGGAATGGCGAATCCGAAGAAGGGGGCGCGGCCAAAGCGCGCCCGTAAGCATGTGGAAGCGGAGGGCGTGGCGCACATCCGGGCCACGTTCAACAACACGCTCATCACGATTACGGACGCGGCCGGCAATGTGGTGGTGTGGGGGAGCTCCGGAAAATCGGGTTTCAAGGGCTCGAAGAAGTCCACTCCCTTTGCCGCCACCGTGGCAGCGGAGCAGGTGGCCCGGGAAGCCGTGAACCTGGGGATGAGGCGCGTGCACGTCCGGGTTCAGGGCCCGGGGAGCGGCCGGGAATCCGCGATTCAGGCGCTGGCCGCCGCGGGTCTGCAGATCCGGTCGATCCGCGACGTCACGCCCATCCCGCACAACGGGTGCCGGCCGCCGAAGAAGCGGAGAGTCTAGCCGCCCCGGCCCAGCTCCACCCGGGCGCGGGGACACGGAGAGGGGGCGACGCGGAGAGGGGGTCGCCGGGTCGCCGGGGTGGAGTTTGGGAGGGCGGCTCCCCGCGTCCCCGTGTCGGGGGCGGCGTAGGGTGAAGGGATGTAAACCGCCACTACCGTCGGGCGGGAGGAAGTCCCGATAGTGCAATCCAGCGAGAGGAGTAGACGGTAGGTATGGGTCGGTATACTGGTCCCGTTTGCAAGCTTTGCCGGCGAGAGGGGCAAAAGCTGTTCCTGAAGGGCACCAAGTGCTACACAGAGAAGTGTCCGATCGAGCGGCGCAACTATGCTCCCGGCCAGCACGGGCTGACGCAGGCGCGGCGGCGCAAGGCGTCGGGCTACGCCCATCAGTTGCGCGAGAAACAGAAGGTCAAGCGCATCTATGGCGTCTCGGAGAAGTACTTCAAGCTCTTGTTCGAGCGGGCGGCAAAGCAGCCGGGTATCACAGGGGAGAATCTGCTGGTCTCACTCGAAGGCCGGCTGGACAACGTCGTGTACCGCCTGGCCTTCGCCCTCAGCCGGAAGCAGGCGCGGCAGCTCGTGCGGCACCGGCACGTCGAGGTGAACGCCCGTATCGTAGACATCCCCAGCTACCAGGTGCGGCCGGGAGACGAGATCCGCATTAAGGAAGTTTCCCGCGACCTGGTCCCGGTGCAGGCCGCGCTCGAGGCCAAGACCCGCCCGGACACCGTCAAGTGGCTGGCTCTGGATGAGGCGACGCGCACGGGACGGATGCTGGAGCGCCCGGGCCGCGCCGACATCCCGCTGGCGGTTCAGGAACAGTTGATCGTCGAGCTCTATTCGAAGTGACGCGAACGTCATCCCCAGGAGCGAAGCGACGAGGGATCTTCTGCTATGACCGGTTTGGCCATAGCAAGCCCCTTGCCGTGCTCCGCCGGGAATGAGAGTTAATCGAGGAGGGGGACCGTGGAGCTAGATCTCACCGGATTGGTGCTGCCGCAGCGCATCGAGGTCGCGCAGCGCTCCGAGGATGGCCGTACTGCGCAGTTCGTGATGATGCCTCTCGAGCGCGGCTTCGGCCAGACGTTGGGGAATACGGTGAGGCGGATTCTGCTCTCGTCCTTGCGCGGTGCGGCCGTATGGGCGTTCCGCATGGATGGCGTCGTGCACGAGCATCAAACGGTGCCCGATGTGGTCGAGGACGTGCACCAGATCATCCAGAACCTCAAGACGCTGGTCTTGACGCTGGACGAGGCGACCGACGAGGCCACCCTCGAGTTCCGCGTCGAGGAGGCGGGACCGGTGACGGCGCGGGCGATCGAGAAGACGGGGGCCGTCACCATCCTGAACCCGGATCACCACCTGTTCGCGCTGCAAACGGATCGCGAGATCAACATCACGCTGTACGTAAACAAAGGAAGGGGCTTCCTGCCGGCGGAGCAGCATGAGATTCCGAAGGGGAGTCCGGTGGACCTGGTGCGGGTGGATTCCATTTACAACCCCGTGCTGCGCGCCAACTTCACGGTGGAGGAGACGCGCGTCGGCGAGCGCACGGATTTTGATCGGCTGACCATCCTGGTGGAGACGAACGGGAGCGTCAGGCCGGAGTCGGCCGTCGCCTATGCTGCCGAGCTGGCGCGCAAGCACCTGGAGTACATGCTGCAATTCACCGCGCCAGGAGAGGCGGAGCCGGCCGTGCCAGGGGCTGTCCCGGTGCCCGTGCCGCTGCGCGAGATGTTCCGCCGCCCCATCGAGGATCTGACAGAGCTCTCGGTCCGTTCGGTGAACTCGCTCAAGAAGGAAAACATCATTACCTTGGGCGATCTAGTACAGCGGACGGAGGAGCAGATGCTCAGAATCGAGAACTTCGGGATCAGGTCGCTGGAGGAGATCCGGGATTTTCTCAAGGAGCACGATCTCCACTTCGGCATGAAGCTCGAGGAGGGCGAGGCCGGGGATCTGTACGTGGTGGAGCAGGCGGGTGGCGAAGAGGGTGAGGCGGGGGTGGCCAGGGCGGCGGAGGAGGAGCAGGAGTAAATGAGGCATCGCAAGAAGGGCCGGCATTTCTCGCGCACTGCGGAGCATCGAGGGCTGATGCTGCGCAACATGGCCTCTGCCCTCTTTCTGCACGGCCGGATCGAAACCACGCTGGCCAAGGCCAAGGAGCTGCGCCGCTTTGCCGAGCCGCTGATCACCAAGGCCAAGCGTGGGGATCTGCATGCCCGGCGACTGGTCGCGCGCCGCATCACGGACGGCGCCGCCCTGTCCAGGCTGTTCGACGAACTGGCCCCCCGGTACGCCCAGCGGCCGGGTGGCTACACTCGAGTGCGCCACCTGGGGCACCGCCCCGGCGATGCCGCCGACATGGCCATTATCGAGCTGGTGGACTGACGCGATGGGACGACGCCCACGAGCACTGCGGTTCGGCGCGCTTCCTGCCCCGGCCGCGCTGCGCCTGGGCGCCGCAATGCTTCTGGCTGGCGCGGGGTGCGAAGCCCGGGACGGCGGTGGCGCTGAGGAGACCGAGGCGGTCGCCGTGGCGCCGGGCGAGCTGGTCAGCGACGCGGCCCACTATGCGGGGCAACCGATCCGGCTCGAGCGGGTCGCCGTGGCCAGTCGACTGGGGCCCGGCCAGGCCTTCTGGATCCGGCTTCCCGGCGATGTGCCGTATCTGATCAAGCTGGATGCGGCGCTGGCCGACCGGGGGGGCCAGCTAGCGGGCGGAGACGTCGTGAGCGTGAGCGGAGTCGTCCGCGAGATGAACGACTCGGTCCTGGCGGACTGGGAGCAGAAGGGTGCAATCCGCAACGAGGGGCACAGGGCGGAGGCGCAGTTTGCCATCACTTTCCTCGAGGCCGCTGAGCTTCGCAAGCATTGAGTCGAGTCCAGAATCAATGGGAGTGTAAGGGGAAATCCATGGCCCGTGTTTGTTACGTGTGCGGCAAGGGCACGCGATTCGGCCACAACGTGAGCCACGCCAACAACCGCACGCGCCGCCGCTGGCAGCCCAACTTGCGCCGGGTACATATCGAGGAACCAGGCGGGTTGCGGAAGCATGTCCAGGTCTGCACCCGTTGTCTCTCGGCGGGGAAGGTGCGCAAGGCTCGTAGCGGAGTGGCCGCGTAAGGTGGTCGAGTTCGTAAGTACGGCCACGAATGCGGCCGTATTTGCGGATTCGACCACTAAGCTTCCGAGCGAGCGGTGAGGCTCGCCGCCGCGCTCTGTAGCGTCCCGGCGCCGTTTGCGGGAAGGCGCCCGGCACAACCGTGCCGGGCGCTTTGCGCGACGGATCTCCGCCCGCGCCTCGTGCGCCGCGCGACGGAGGATCGATGCTCCTAGCCGTGCCGCCCATCCAGGCCGCGGCGGCGCCCCAGGGCGTGGCCGAATACCTCTTTCTGCTTGCCGTGATGCTGGCCGCCGCCAAGATCGCCGGAGAGTTGGCGGAGCGGATCGGGCAGCCCGCGGTTCTGGGCGAGCTCCTCGCCGGCGTAGCCCTCGGGGCCTCCATCCTCGGAGTCGTCGATCCCGCGGATCCGTTGATTCACCTGCTCGCCCAGTTCGGCGTCATCATCCTGCTCTTCGAGATCGGACTGGAAACCGATCTGCGGCGCCTGCTGCGCGTGGGCCCGGCCTCGAGCATCGTCGCCATTGTGGGCGTGGTGCTGCCCTTTGGCCTGGGGTATGCCGCACTCGTCGGGCTGGGGTTCCCGGCGCTCCCCGCGGTGGTCGCGGGCGCAGCGCTCACGGCTACCTCCGTGGGCATCACGGCGCGCGTGCTCTCGGACCTGGGGCGGCTGCACGAGCCGGAGAGCCAGATCGTCCTGGGCGCTGCCGTGATCGACGATGTCATCGGCCTGATCATACTTGCCGTGGTGGCGAAAGCGGTGGCGGGAGCGCATCTGACGCTCAGCGGAGTGGCCATGACGACGGCCCTGGCGTTCGGTTTCCTGGCGGCCGTCCTGGCCGTCGGCACGGTGGCTGGGCCGCCGCTGTTCCGGCTGCTCGCGCGCCTGAGCCGCGAGGAGACGCTGGCCACCATGGGGCTGGCCCTCGGCTTTCTGGTGGCGTACCTGGCCGACATCTCGGGGTCCGCCCTGATCGTGGGTGCCTTCGCGGCCGGGCTCGTCGTCGAGCGCACGCCCCAGGCGCCGGTGGTTGGGCGTGGCATCGTCGCCCTCGGCCAGTTCTTTGTTCCCATCTTCTTCGTCGCGGTGGGCGCCGCTGTGGACGTCCGCTCCTTCCTGGATCCCGGGGTGCTCACGGTTGGCGCGGCGCTGATCGCGGTAGCGATCGTAGGCAAGGTGGCAGCAGGCTACGCGCCGATCTGGTCCACCGCGAAGAAGAGCGTGATCGGAGTCGGGATGATGCCGCGGGGAGAGGTGGGCCTCATTTTCGCCCAGATGGGGCTCACCGCTGGCGTCCTTTCCGCGGGCCTGTTCAGCGCCCTCACGCTGATGGTCATGGTCACCACATTCCTGGCGCCGCCACTCCTGAAGATACTGTTTCCGCCGCTCGGGGAAGGACTGCCCCCGCCCCCCGAGGGTGTGGCCAAGATTACCACGGAGGCCTGATGCTGGCTGGTCCGGGCTGCGGGTGGACGGGACGGTGAAACCCGCCCAGTCGCGCCCGCTTCGCGGGCGCCGGATTGTTGTGACGCGGCCTCGCGCACAGGCGGCGGGATTCATCGCCGAACTCGAGGCGTTGGGCGCGGAAGTGATCGCGTTCCCCGCCATCCGCATCGAGCCGCCGGCGGACCCCCTGCCGCTGCGCGAGGCAGCGCGTTCCGTGGGCGGATACGACTGGGTCGTCTTCACCTCCGTGAACGGCGTCGAGCGCTTCTGGCAGGAACTCGAGCAAAGCGGGCGCGACGCCCGAGCGCTGGAGGGAGTACGCGTCGCTTGCATTGGCCCGGCCACCGCCCGGGCGCTCGAGGCGCGTAGCATTCGCGCCGCTGTCGTGCCGGCCCGCTTCATCGCGGAGGACCTCGTGGAGGCTATGGCCTCCGTAGCCAACCTGCGCGGCGCTCGCGTGCTGCTCCCCCGCGCAGCCAGCGCGCGAGCCGCACTGCCCGCGGGACTCGCGGCGCATGGCGCCAGCGTGCACCAGGTGGAAGCCTACCGCACGGTCCCGGATGCGCAGGGCGGTGCATGGCTGCGCCAGCAGCTCGACCTCGACGCCATTGATGTCATTACCTTCACGGCTTCGTCGACCGTCGAGAGCTTTGTGCAAGCCGTGGGCACGCGGCTCGGGCGCGCCATCATCGTCGCCATCGGGCCGATTACGGCCGCGACCGCGCGCCAACACGGGCTCCGCGTGGATATCGTGGCCGAGGAGCATACCACCGCCGGAATCATTCAGCGGCTCCTGGACTACTTCGCCTGAAGCAATGCCATGACGAGATCTGCCGTAGTGACGGGTTCTGCCGCGGAACTGCTCTCCCGATTCAAGTCCCGCGACGCCTGCTGCGGGGTCATGGGCCTGGGCTACGTGGGCCTGCCCCTCGCCGTGCAGATGGCGCGCGCCGGCTACCGTTTGCTGGGCTTCGATGTCGACGGCGAGGTTGTTGCCGGCCTGAACCGAGGCGCGTCTCACATCAGGGATGTGGACTCTTCCACTCTTGCCGCTCTCGTCCAGGCGGGCAGCTTCGAGGCGACGCTCGACCTGGACCGCCTGGCGCAATGCGACGCCATTTCCATTTGCGTGCCCACGCCCTTGTCCAAGACGCGCGATCCGGACGTGAGCTACGTGGTGGCGGCTACGGAGGCGGTAGCGCGGACGTTGAGGCGGGGGCAACTGGTGGTGCTGGAGTCGACCACCTATCCGGGGACGACGCGGGAGGTGATGCTGCCCAAGCTGGAAGCGGGGGGCCTCAAGGTAGGGGAGGATTTTTTCCTGTGTTTCAGTCCGGAGCGGGTGGATCCCGGGAACGTGGAGTGGAGGGTGGAGA
>JACQVE010000176.1 GCA_016209965.1 Gemmatimonadota bacterium
GACTCCAGAGTCTCGTCGGGGAGGGGGGTATGGCGCGCGTCGAGTGCTGCCACGCCGGCGAGCTGGCGGTCCCATTCCAGCTCCGCGCCGGCGGCGGCCAGCACGCGCACGGTAGCATCGGTGATGGCCGGGCCGATGCCATCGCCAGGGACGAGCGTTACGACCTGGGCCATGACCGCCCCTGCCCTGTCCCCCACTCTGCCGCCATCCGCCCGGCGCTTCCGCTAGGGAATGAGGCCGCGGGCCAGCGCCTGTGCCGCGGTCGGGATGAGGGCCGGATCCTGCAAGTCGCCCGCCACCCCGCGGAACACGCCGAACCACAGGACGTCGCCGCCGATGGTGTCGATCAGCGCCGCAGCGATCTCGACCTGGCTGCCGCCTGCCACGGCTGCCACGTACCCGCCGGCCACGGGCAGCAGCGCGTAGCGCGCGTCCACCAGCGCGCCCAGGCGGCGCAGGTCGCCGAAGAGTGGGTCCCCGATGCGCTGTACCTTGGCGCGGTAGAAGCTGGAAACGGCGAGGGAGTGGAGCTGGATGCCGAGTGCCGGCGTGCGGGCCAGTGCGCGCTCGAGGCGCGGCGGGAAAACCCAGCGCACGCGCGGCCCGCGTTCGCCCAGCCAGTAGGCGATCTCGCTGTCAACATCGTGCTGCTCGCGGCCCGTGCCGGCACCCTCGGCTGCGCGGCCTGCCGGCTGCCCCGACGCCGGCTGCCGGGGCGGCGCCGCCGCTACACTGCCCGGCCAGGTGCCCGGCTGGAGGGGGAGCACCATGACGGTCATTCCGGCCAGGTCCGGCGGCGGCGGCGGCGGCCGCTCGGCGGAGGGCGGAGCCTTGGAGGCGCAGGCCCCGGCCGCGGCCAGGAGTCCGGCGGCCAGGGCACGGGTAGTAAGGAAACGACGACACGGCGACACGGCGACACGGCGAGAGGGGGAGATCCCCTTGTCGCCCAGCCGGGGTGCCCCCCGCCGCGCCCGGGTACGCCCCCTCAGCGATTGGACCATTGCGGCTCGCGGCCCTCGAGGCGGGCGCGCACACCCTCCTCCGCGTCTTCCAGCTCGACCAGGTCGCGCAGGTAGAGGTTCTGCACGCGGAACAGCGCCTCGTCATACGCCGAGTAGTAGGCCTCGTACTGTGCTCGCTTGGCCAACTGCAGGATTGGCCCGCTCTTGCTCGTGATCTCGGCCAGGAACTCGGCGAGGCGGGCGTCGAAACCCTCGACCGGCAGCACCCGGTTGACCAGGCCGTAATGCGCGAGCTCGGCGGCCGTGATGCTGTTGCCCGTGATGATCCACTCCATGGCCTTGCGGCGCGGCGTGACGCGCGGCAGCACGATGGAGGCAATGGGCGGGATGCGGCCGTAGCCTACCTCGGGCAAGGCGAAGGTGGCGGTGTCCGCCGCTACAATCAGATTGCAGATCAGCGCCAGCTCGAAGCCACTCCCCAGGGCCCGTCCTTCCACGGCGGCCACGGCGATGACGTCCAGCATTCGGATCGTCTCGAAGATGCGGCTATACACCTGCAGCGTGCGCTGCACCCTCTCCCTGCGGTGCTCCTGCAGCTCGAGCCCCTCGCAGAACACGCCGCCCGCGCCGCGCAGCAGGAGCACTTCGAGGCCCCGGTTGCCGCGCAGCGAGAGGAGCGCGCTGTTCAGCTCCTCCATGAGCGGCATGTGCAGCAGATTGGCAGGCGGGCGGTTCAGCGTCAGGCTGGCGACCTCCCCCTCGAGGCGCAGTTCCAGGAAGTCGTAGGGCATTTTCCTTGTCACACACAGAGCAGGTCGCCGCCATCCACGGGGATCACCACCCCAGTGATGTGGCGGGCCAGCTCGGAGCACAGGAAGACGACCACGTGGGCTACGTCCTGCGGGTCACCCAGCCGCCGCAGCGCACTCCGCTCGCGGGCGTGGTCCAGCACCTCGGCCGGCACCGCGTCGGTCAGTCGGGTCGTGCGGATGTAGCCGGGCGCCACCGCGTTCACGTTGACGTTGGACGGCCCCAGCTCGAGCGCGGCCGAGCGGGTCAGCCCCAGGAGGCCCGCCTTCGAGGCCGCGTAGTTGGCCAGCCCGAACTCGCTGCGCAGGCCATGGATCGAGCTGACGTTCACGATCTTGCCGTACTGCTGCGCACGGAACGTGGGTGCGACGGCGCGCACCAGGTGGAACGCGCCGGTCAGGTTGGTCTCCAGCACCTCGGACCACTGCTCGTCGGTCATGTGCCAGAGCGCACGGTCGCGGGCGATCCCCGCGTTGTTCACCAGGATATCGAGCCGGCCGAAGGTGTCGCACGTCTCGCGCACGAACGCGGCCACGGCGTGCGCGTCCCGCACGTCGCAGGCGCGGCACAAGACGTTGACCTCCAGCTCGCGTAGCTCGGCGGCGGTGCGCAGCGCTTCTGCTTCCATGCGTCCGTCACCATCATCAACGTAGTTGAAGGCGACGTGGACGCCGCAACGCCCCAGCTCGAGTACGGTCGCCCGGCCGATCCCCGTGGCACCGCCAGTCACCAGCGCGCCACGCCCGCGCAGGTCGCCGGCGCCCAGGGCGGGCCGGGCCTGGGTCTCCTCCACGACCTGGGCGAGGAGCTCCTCCAGTGCCTCGACCTCGTCCAGCACCTTATGGCCGGGCGCCGGCGCACCCGGTAATCCGGAGGACTGGGCGCTGCGCGCCCTCACCGAGCGATCCTGGCTGCAGGCGGCATGACTCCCCGCGCTATGAGGTGGGCTAAGCGCCGAGCAGATCAGGTGTTGCGAGAAGGTGGGCTGCCGACCCCCTGGCTGTCAAGCAAGCCCTGCTCGTCCGCGGCGGCGTGCCCCGGCCGGCGCCGACGCCTACCCAGCCGATTAGCGCGCCCGGCACGCGGTGCTTAGCTTCGAGGGCGGCCGGCCCGCTGCGGCTGGCTTAATGGTCGGATTCTCCGCCCGTTGAAGCACCCGTAAGGCCGGCGCCGTAGTAGGGATCGGACGCCGGAATCCAGCCAACGGTACGGCTCCGCAACGGTTAGTGGTCGAATTCTCAAGTACGGGCGCATTCGGCCGCCTGGTTCCCCGTTACTTCGACTGCCGAAGGAGGCCAAACCATGTGGAAGAATGGCGTAATCCCGGCAATCCTGGCGGCACTGCTGGCCCAGCCGCTGCCCGCCCAGGGGCCGGCTCCGGCGTCCCTGCAGGACGTCCTGGGCAAGTATTACCAGGCTGTGGGCGGGCTCGAGAACTGGAAGGCCGTCCACTCCATGCGCCTGGCCGGCAAGATGTCCTTCGGCCAGGGGTTCGAGGCCCCGATCACCATCACGGCGAAGCGGCCGGCCATGGCGCGCGTCGAGTTCACGATCCAGGGAATGACCGGGATTCAGGCCTTTGATGGCCAGACGGCGTGGATGCTCCTGCCCTTCATGGGGAAGAGCGAGGCGGAGCTCATGCCGCCGGACGAGGCCAAGGCCATGGAGGAGCAGTCCGAATTCGACAGTCCGCTCATCGATTACCAGGAGAAGGGGCATCAGTTGGAGCTGCTCGGGCTCGAGGAGGTGGAGGGCACGCCGGCCTACAAGATCCGGATCACGCTGAGGAACGGCAACATCCGCTACTACTACCTGGACGCGGGCGCCTTTCTGCCCATCAAGACGGAGGGCAAGCGGGTGTTTCAAGGGGTCGAGAGGGACTTCGAAGGCATTATCAGTGACTACAAGGATATTGGCGGCGGGCTGCTCCTCCCCCACTCGCTGGAGAATCGGATCCAGGGCGCGCCGGCCGGGCAGGTCATCACCCTGGAGAAGATCGAGCTGAACCCGGCGGTGGAGGACAGCATCTTCAAGATGCCGGCGCGCAAGGGTTGATGGGACCAGAAAGGGGGCCTGCTATGCGCTATGCCCTGGCTGTCCGCACCTGCACCGCTCTCGTCCTGGGCGGCCTCTTCCCCCTGCCCGCCGCGGCACAGGCCCGCTTCGAAACCGCCAGCTTCGGCGGGCTGCGTGCCCGCGCCATTGGCCCGGCCGTCATGAGCGGCCGGATCGCGGCCCTCGACGCCGTGGCCCGGCGGGATCAGCCGCTCCTCATCTACGTCGGCTCGGCCGGCGGCGGCGTCTGGAAGTCCCGGGACGGCGGGACCAGCTTCCAGCCTGTATTCGACGAGCACCCCCAGTCGATTGGCGCCCTGGCCATTGACCCCTCGAACCCCAAGGTGGTGTGGGTCGGCACGGGCGAATCCTGGACGCGCAACAGCGTGTCCGTAGGCGGCGGCGTGTACAAGACGGAGGATGGCGGGGACACCTGGCGGGCCATGGGCCTGCGCGACTCGGAGCGCATAGCCCGCATGGCCGTGGACCCGGCCAGCAGCCAGACCGTCTGGGTGTGCGCCACCGGCCACCTCTGGGATCCGCATCCGGAGCGCGGCGTCTACAAGACCACGGATGGCGGCAAGACCTGGCAGCGCGTGCTGTACGTGGACGAGGACACGGGCTGCTCGGACCTCGCCCTCGACCCGCAGGATGCCCGCGTCGTCTATGCGGGCATGTGGCAGTTCCGGCGCTGGCCCTGGTTCTTCCGTTCCGGCGGACCGGGGAGCGGGCTGTACAGATCCATGGACGGCGGCGCGACCTGGCGCAAGCTGACCCGCGGGCTGCCCGAGGGCGAGAAGGGGCGCATCGCCGTAGCCGTCGCGCCCTCCCGCCCCAGCGTCGTGTACGCCCTGGTCGAGGCCAGGAACACCGCGCTCTACCGCTCCGATGACCTGGGCGAGAGCTGGCAGGAGGTGAACTCGTCCAGCAACATCCAGGCACGGCCGTTCTACTTTGGGCAGGTCGTGGTGGATCCCACGGACCACCGCCGCGTCTACCGGCCTGCGCTCTGGCTGACGGTCTCGGCGGATGGCGGCAAGAGCTTCACCTCGCCGTTCACCGGTGGGGTGAGTGGCCGCGTCCACGCCGACCACCACGCCCTCTGGATCAATCCGCAGAACCCGCAGGAGCTGCTGCTGGGCACGGACGGCGGCGTGTATGTGTCGCAGGACCGCGGCGTCGCCTGGCGCCTGGTGCGGGACCTGCCCGTCTCGCAGTTCTACCAGGTGAGCTATGACCTGGGCTGGCCGTACAACGTGTATGGCGGGCTGCAGGACAATGGCACCTGGATGGGCCCCTCACGCGCCGTGGGCGGCGTGCAGAACCGGCACTGGAAGAACATCGGCTTTGGCGATGGCTTCCACGCCTTTGTCGACCCGGACGACCCGGACTACATCTACGTCGAGTGGCAGGGCGGCAGCCTGCTGCGCCACCGGAGGTCCACGGGCGAAGTCAAGGACATCCGTCCGTACGCGGGCGCGGGCGAGGCCAGGCTGCGCTTCAACTGGAACACGCCCCTGCACGTCAGCCCGAACCGTCGGGGCACGCTCTACGCCGGCGCGCAGTACCTGCTCCGCTCGCGGGACCGTGGCGAATCTTGGGAGCGCATCTCGCCGGACCTGACCACCAACGACCTGGCCAAGCAGCGGCAGGCGGAGTCGGGCGGGCTTACGCCGGACAACTCGACGGCGGAGAACCACACCACGATCTACACCATCAGCGAGTCGCCGCGGAACCCGGACGTGATCTGGATCGGCACCGATGATGGCAGGCTGCAGCTTACGCGGAATGGTGGGCGGAGCTGGAACAATGTGGCGGCCAACGTTCCCGGTGTCCCGCACGGCACCTGGGTCTCGCACGTCGAGGCCGGACGGCACGCGGACGGCGTCGCCTACGTGACCTTCGACGGCCACCAGACGGGTGACATGAAGCCGTATGCCTACCGCACCCGCGATTTTGGCCGGACGTTCGAGCCGCTGGCGGACGCGGGCGTCGAGGGGTACGCCCACGTTATCAAGGAGGACCTCGAGAGCCCGGACCTGCTTTTCCTGGGCACCGAGCTCGGCCTTTACCTCAGCATTGATGGCGGGGGCTCATGGGCTCGGTTTGCGGGAGACCTGCCGCGCGTCGCCGTGCGCGACCTGGCCATCCATCCTCGGGAGCACGACCTGATCATCGCCACGCACGGCCGGGGCATTTATATCCTGGACGACATCACGCCACTCCGGCACCTGACGCCCGCCGTGCTGAATGCGGATCTGGTGCTGTTGCCCTCCCGCCCCGCCGTGATGCCGCTGGCCAGCGGGCTGCAGGAGTTCCCGGGCGACGACGAGTTCGTAGGCCGCAACCCCTCCGAGGCGGCGAGCATTGTCTACTACCAGAAAGCGCGCCACCTCTTCGGCGACCTCAAGGTCGAGGTGTACGACTCGACCGGCGCGCTCGTTTCCACCATGGCAGGCGGCAAGCTGCGGGGGCTGAACCGTGTCGAGCTGCCCATGCGCCTGCCGCCGCCCAAGATGCCGCCGGCGACCACGCTGGCCCGGACGCTGGTCGGGCCGCGAGTGCCGGAAGGGACGTACACGTTCAAGCTCATCAAGGGGAAAGCCGTCTACGAGGGGAAGCTCACCCTGGTACCGGATCCGCGCTCGAGCCACACGGCGGAGGAGCGGCGGCTGCAGCAGCAAACGGCCATGGAGCTCTACCGCCTGCTCGGGCGTCTCACCTACCTGGTGGATGCGGCCACGGAGCTGCGCGACCAGGCGCGGCAGCGCGCGCAGTCCAGGGCGGCCGGCGGGCTGGCCAGGCGCCTCAGCGCCTACGCGGACGAGCTCGAGGCGTTCCGCAAGAGCGTGGTCTCGAGCAAAGAAGGCGCGATCGCGCGGGAAGAGAAGCTGCGGGAGGAGCTGGGCAACCTGTTTGGTGCGGTCAGCGGCTACGACGGCCGGCCCACGGACTCGCAGCTCCTGCGCAAGGATGTGCTGGCGGGCCAGCTCGAGGAGGCAGCCGGCCGCTTCGCCGCGCTGGCCGGGCAGAAGCTGGACGCGCTCAACGCCTCCCTAGCCGCGCGCCAGCTCGAAGCGCTGCGGCTGCTCACGCGCGAAGAGTGGGCGAGGAAGGATCAGGCCGCCACCACCGATGGCGCCGCGACGCACTCGAGCAGCAGCTTCCCGGCCGTGCTCCGCGCCTCGAGCAGCCGGTGGGCTTCGGCCGCCTCAGCGAGCGGCAGCACGCGGTCGATGCGGACGCGTACTTCGCCGGCTTCCAGCCAGCCGAAGAGGTCGCGGGCGCGGTCCAGCAACTCGGCGCGGTCGCGCAGGTAATCCCCGAGCACTGGCCGGGTCAGGAACAGGGAGCCCTTGCGCGCCAGCAGCAGCGGATCGAGTGGCGGCACGGCGCCACTGGCCTGGCCGTACAGCACCAGCATTCCGCGGGGCCGAAGCGAGTCCAGGCTGCCCTCGAAGGTAGAACGTCCCACCCCGTCGTAGACGACGTCCAAGCCCCGCCCGCCCGTGAAACGCCGCGCCGCCGTCGGGAAATCCTCTCGCGTGTACAGCACTGCCTCGGCCGCGCCCGCGCTCCGCGCCAGCTCCGCTTTCGCCTCAGTCGAGACCGTGGCCAGCACGCGCGCGCCACGCCGCCGGGCAAGCTGCACGAGCAGCAGCCCCACACCGCCCGCCGCCGCATGCACCAGCACGGTCTGCCCCGGCTGCAGCGGAACCGTCGTCTGGGTCAGGTAGTGCGCGGTCAGCCCCTGGAGCAGCAGGGCTGCGGCTGCGGCCAGATCGATGCCCTCCGGAACCGGCACCAGACTGGCGGCGGGGACGATGGCGTACTCGGCATACGAACCGAGCGTGGTGGCATAGGCGACGCGGTCACCCGGGTGCACTCCGGTGACGCGGGCGCCCACGGCATCTACCACTCCCGCCGCCTCGGAACCCGGCGTGAAGGGAAGATTCTGGGGGTAGAGGCCGGTGCGTTGGTAGACATCAATGTAGTTGACGCCGGCCAGGGCGATGCGCACGCGCGCCTCACCCGCGCCCGGCTGCGGCAGCGGCAGCTCCTCCAGCCGGAGCACCTCGGGGCCGCCATGTTCGCTCACCCGCACCGCGCGCATCTGGGCTCTTCAACTTCCTGAGAGAAAAGGTCGGGACCGCGGCGAGAGCGCCGGCCCTGCTTCCGCACACGTAGGGGCTCCGCACCCCTGCCCGGGTGGTCCTAACCCAGCCCCATGCCCCGGGCGATCAGCGCGGGCGGAATCGTTCCCCAGCCCAGCAGCCGGTCGTGGAAGTCGCGCAGGCGGAAGGCGTTGCCCTGCTGCGCGCGGGCCTGCTCGCGCAAGCGCAGGATCTCGCGCTTGCCCACGGCGTAGCTGAGCGGCTGTGTCGGCTCGCCGCAGTAGCGGCGCACCTCGATGGTGGCACTGTGGCGCTCGAGTCCCGCCTCGCGCACGAGGTACTCGATTCCTTGCTCGGGCAGCCAGCCGCGGGCGTGCAGTCCCACGTCTACGACCACGCGGCAGGCGCGCCAGAGCAGCCCGTTGAGCTGCAGCAGGCGCTGGCGAGGGTCAGAGTAGAATCCCTGCTCCCACATCATCTCTTCGCAATAGAGCGCCCAGCCCTCGGCGAAGACGGAAGTGGTGAACACGCGCCGTGGCTCGGTCTCCGCGTCCATGGCGCGGATGAACTGGAGGTGGTGCCCCGGATAGGCTTCGTGCAGCGCCGTGACCGGTATGGCGTAGACCGAATGCTCGCGCAGCACGCGGCCCTCGACCTCGCGCGGCGGCGGGGTCACGAAGAAGAGCCCCGTCTGCGGTGGGTCGTGGGGCGCGGGCATGAGGTAGGCGGCGGTCGGGATGAGTGGCCGGAGGTGCTCGGGCGTGGCGGTGACCTCGAGCGACTCCCCACCCGGTATGCTCACCAGCTCGCGGCTCAGCAGGAACGCGC
Source organism: Gemmatimonadota bacterium (assembly GCA_016209965.1). Taxonomy (NCBI): domain Bacteria; kingdom Pseudomonadati; phylum Gemmatimonadota; species Gemmatimonadota bacterium. The sequence continues at coordinate 8,771 of JACQVE010000176.1, forward strand.
GGGCCCGCTCGACCTCCGAGGCATAGGCCGAGATCAGGTCCTGCGGCCTCGGGTGCTCGTCCTTGAGCGACTCGGTCAGCGCGCGCCAGTGCTGGCGCGAGTCGATCTCACGGGCGACCCGGGCCAGCGCCTCCTCGGTTTCCCGCTTCAGCGCCTCGCCGTAAGCCAGCAGCGCGTCGGCCGAGTCTTCCAGCCCATGGGCGAAGCGCAGCTTCTTCTCGAATCCGGCGCGGCCGATCGCGAAGTCGCCGGCAGCGCACGGCAGCAGCTCCGTCTCCAGCCAATCCGCGAAGGAGGTCAGCGCCGTGGCCGCCGCGGTCCGGGCGCTGTCCCAGCGCGCGAAGGCAGCGCCCTCCTCGCGCAGCGCGGCGCCCAGCGAGAGCGGCAGCAGGCGTTCGAGCAGGTCCCGGCCGTGGCGCGCCATCTCCGCCGCCGTCTGCACCAGGATGGGCGCCGCCTCGGTCAGGTTGGCGCGCGCCTCCTCCAGCACGCGGCCGAGCTCGAACAGCCGCTCCGTGGCGCGGCGCGCCCGCTCGTGCGCAGGCGCGTAGTCGCGCACCGCCATGAGGTAGAGCGAGCCGAGCGGCGCCTCCAGGTAGAGCACCGGGTTGCGCGCGAAGGTGCGGAGCGAGTCCAGCTCCTCGAGCTGATAGCGGAGCTGATTCACCACCAGCTCGCGATCCAGCTCCTCGCTCGCATTGCGGGGCTCGACCCGCTGGAAGAGCCGCAGATACTCCCGATAGAGGCGCACTCGCTCCGCGAGCGAGGCGGGATCGTAGCGCTCGAGCTCGCCGTCGTGCGCGTGCAGCCCCACGGCGGTCGCGTGCGTCGGATTCTCGCGCCACCAGGCGGCGAAGAACTCCTCCAGCAGCCCGCCGAATTCGCTCATGCCGCGCGACTCGCCCTCAAGGGCCGCCCACCATCAGGCGGTCGCCGCACGCGGCGCCGCGCCGCGCTGCCGGCAGCAGGCGTGCAGCTCGTCATCGGACAGCACCCGGTCCGCGCGCTTGGCCAGCTCGAAGAGCTGCTGCGCCAGCCCGTCGTCGTTCGAGTCGTAGCCGTGCTCCGCCAGCCAGTACTTCACATTGGACATCCCGCTCACGTGGCTCACTTCGATACGCTGGCGCCGGCCGAAGTAGCCGGCCGGCACGCCGGAATACACGCGGTCCGCCAGCCAGTCGTCGCCCTTCGCGCGCGCCTTGATGATCGCCGCCGCGTGCACGCCGGTGCCCGTGCGGAACGCGTCCGCGCCCATCACCGGATAGCTGGGCGGGATGGGGACCCCGGTCGCGCGGGACACGCTCGCGCAGTACTCGGGCAGCCGCGACAGGTCGGCGTCGTGCAGCCCCAGCAGCTTGAGATTCACCAGCAGGATGTCCATCTCCGTGTTGCCCACGCGCTCGCCAATGCCCAGCCCGGTGGCGTGCACCCGGTCGACTCCGGCCTCGACGGCCGCCAGCGTGTTGGCCAGCGCCAGCCCGCGGTCACGGTGGCCGTGCCAGTCCAGCTTCACGTCCTCGCCCGTGGGGCGGACCACCTCCTCGCGGATGAAGCGCACGAGCTGCCGCACGCCCTGCGGCGTGGCGTGGCCCACGGTGTCGGCCAGACAGAGACGGCGGGCGCCGCACTCGATCGCGGCCGTGTACAGCCGCTTCAGCGCTTCGGGCCGCGCCCGCGTGGTGTCCTCCGTCACGTACATGACCGGCAGCTCCTCAGCCACGGCAAAGCTCACGGCCTCCTCCGTGGCGCGCAGCATCCGGTCCAGCGTCCAGTCCTCGGCGTACTGGCGGATGGGAGAGGAGCCGATGAAGGTGCAGGCCTCGATGGGGATGCCCGTCTCCTGAC
>JACQVE010000177.1 GCA_016209965.1 Gemmatimonadota bacterium
CCCCACCTCCAGGCCCCCTGGACCTCGACCCCGAGTCCATGCGCCGGCTGGGCTACCGCGTCGTGGACACGCTCGTCGAGCGCCTGGCCCGGCTGGACCAATCACCCGCATGGCAGGGCGCCTCCCGCCCAGAGATGGAGGCGCGCCTGCGCGAGGCTCCGCCCGCCGCGCCGCGGGACTTCCACCAGTTGCTGGACCGGCTGCTCCACGACGTGCTCCCCTATGCCGGCCGCATCGACCACCCCCGCTTCTTCGCCTTCATCCCGAGCTGCCCCACCTGGCCCGGCGTGCTCGGCGACTTCCTGGCCAGCGGCTTCAACATCTTTCAGGGCACCTGGCTCGAATCGGCCGGGCCCAGCGCCCTCGAGCTGGTCGTGCTGGATTGGTTCAAGGAGTGGATCGGCTACCCGGCCGAGGCAGCAGGGCTGCTCCTGAGCGGCGGCTCGGCGGCGAACCTCACGGCGCTGGCGTGCGCCCGGCAGACGCGGCTCGGTGCGCATTCCGAGCGCGCCGTCGTCTACCTCTCTCAGCAGGGGCACTCCAGCATGGAGCGCGCGGCCCGCATCCTGGGCTTCCGGCCCTCGCAGGTGCGGGTGCTGCCCGTGGATCACCGCTTCCGCATCCGGATCGACGCCTTTCGCGCCGCCCTCGAACAGGACCGGCAGGCAGGGCTCGAGCCCTTCCTCGCCGTCGCCAATGCTGGCGCCACCAGCACCGGCGCCATCGACCCGCTGCCCGAGCTGGCCGCACTGGCCGCCGAGCAGGGCGTCTGGCTGCACGTGGACGCCGCCTACGGCGGCTTTGCCGTCCTTACCGAACGCGGCCGCGAGTGGCTGCGCGGGCTCGAACAGGCCCACTCCATCACGCTCGACCCGCACAAGTGGCTGTTCCAGCCCTACGAGGCCGGCTGCCTGCTGATCCGGGAGGGTCGGCGCCTGACCGAAGCCTTCCATGTCCTGCCCGACTACCTCCAGGACACCACCGTCGCAGGCGCCGAGGTCAACTTCGGCGACCGCGGCATCCAGCTCAGCCGCGCCGCCCGCGGGCTCAAGATCTGGCTCTCGATCCAGTGCTTCGGCGTAGACGCCTTCCGCACCGCCATTGACCGCGCCCTGGACCTGGCGCTCCTCGCCCAGAAAAGGATCGAGGCCTCGCCTGCCCTCGAGCTCCTCGCGCCCGCTATGCTGGGTGTGGTCTGCTTCCGCCGCATTCTGCCAGGGGCAGCGGTTTCCGAAGAGCTGCTCGAACGGGTCAACGCCGAACTGGTCAGCCGCCTCGCGCAGAGCGGGCTGGGCATGATTTCCTCCACCCGGATCGACGGCCGCTACGCCCCGCGCCTCTGCATCATGAACCACCGCAGCCGCCTCGAGGACGTCGAGCGCGTGCTCGACTGGCTCGAAACGGCGCCGCTCCAGCTTCCGGACAAGTGCTAGCGTGGTCGCCGGGGACTTCGCGCCCTGGTGCGGTGCCCTGCGCGGCGGGGCTGGGGTAGTGCAAGCGTTCGAGGGCGAGAGGCGGGCGGGCGCAGTAGCGCAGCAGGCGTTCGCGGCCGTTGCGGTCGTGGGCCTCGAGGTGGTGCTGGACGATGGCATATTGCAAGCGGGCGCCCCTAGCCGACAAGCCTGCGGAGCATCCTGCGTTGTGTCTCCGGCAACTGGTCCTCCACCTGGCGCCATGATAGGCCGGCATTAAAGGCCGTGATGAAGCGGGCGTTGCCCGCGTCGTCGGCGGCGTGAGGCTCTCCGAGCACCTCAGCAAACCACGCCGCCACTTCCTGCCATCTCCACATTCGCTGCCGCGTCTTGAAATGCGTCGCGGGAGCGGGAAAACCTCCCGGGCCTCGCTTGCCGCCGATCAGCAGGCGCACGCTTTCCCGGGTCCGGCCGGTGCGCTCGGCGATCTCGCTCATGGTCACGAGATCGTCGGGCTCGAGATGCACCACGCGGGCCGCCAATCCAGCCCCCTCGATGGCCTCGGTAGCCGTGAAAACGGCGTCGGCGAACGACTTTGCTTCCCGATCAAAATCGAGGTACTGAACGGCTCCCACCTTGCCTACCGTCGCGTCATCGCACCCGGCGTCGAACAAGGCATTCAAATTCGCCTCGTCCTGAAGGTCCGGTCCCGCAACGATCAACGCAAATTGATGGCTGATCATCGATCTGACTCCCCCGTGTGCGGGCAGCGGCCGACGGCCCGTCTGAGTTGCTTGGCGTGGTTGCCGGGACGCCGAGGTGTCGACCAGATTGGTTCTTCGGGCCGCGGCTCTCGCTCACCCCCGCTACCACCAGCTCCTGGACGTGCGGTGAGAGCACCTCGTACAGCCACCCCGACAGCGTCCCTTCCTCCAGGCACAGGTGGCGCGTGCCCGGGACCGCCCGGATC
>JACQVE010000178.1 GCA_016209965.1 Gemmatimonadota bacterium
CCCACAGGTTCGCCACGCCCGCATCGCGGAAGTCGCTGTCGCCGCTGAAAAGGCGGAGCTGCCAGTAGAGGTCGGCCAGCGAGTTGTTGACTGGCGTGGCAGTGAGGAGCAGGACGCGCGCGCCGCGGCAGAGCTCCGCCGCGGCCTGGTAGCGCCGCGTTCGCGGTGAGCGCAACGCGTGCGCCTCGTCGATCACAACCAGGTCCACGCGCCCGAGGCCTTCCAGCGACGCGCCGCTGCGGCTGAGCCGCGTGTGCGAGAGCCAGCAGACGAGCGCCTGCGCCGCTCCGCCACCCCGCGGTCGCCCGGTCTCCGGGGCGGCTTCCTGGAGCGCGACCAGCCCCACCGGTTCCCGCGGAATCGCCCGGCCGCGCGGGCAGAGCAGGCTCGCGCCATGGTGCTGGGCCAGCCGCGCCAGATGCGGCTGCCACTCTCGCCGCAGCACGGCTGGCGTAGCCACAGCGACTCGCCGGCCCTGTTGCAGCCAGCGGTCGATCAGCCCCAGAGCAACGTACGTCTTCCCCAACCCTGTGCTGTCTGCCACGATCACGCCCCGCCGGGTCTCGAGGATTCGCTGTGCCCGCTCGAGGGCCTCGGCCTGGAACGTCGCGAAGTCAAACAGCCCGGATCCCGTCGGCGGGGTGGGCGGCCCCGGCCCGGAGCGCCCGAATCGCGCCGCCAACACGCGGAGCGCTACTTCCCGGGGCGTTGCCACACGCCAATCCGGTGTTCTTTCGCGCACCGCGCCGAAGCCGCCGGCGGTCCACCCGAGGCATTCCCGCCACATGCCGGCTACCCCACGTCCAGCAGACGCTGGAGGGCTGCGCGTACCACGGGCAGGACGTCGTAGGCCTTTTCCCATAGCTCGTCGAAGCGCGTGGCGGCGCGTTCCGCCTGGCCCCCGCAGAGCACGGCGGTAAGGACCGGGCCGGTCACAGGCTGGGGCCGCGCGAAGTAATGGGCGCCCACCAGTGCCACTGTCCGGTCGGCCGCGGCGGTGTCACCCGACCGGACTCGCAGGACAGAAAAGTCCGGCGACCAGGCTTCCGAGCCGGCCGCGCGTACGTGCAGCCGTCCGCTCTCCGAGAAGCTCGCGAGCTCCCTCAGTTGCTGCTGCTGCTGCGTCCGCCCGGCGCCCGTATCGATCAGGCTGTTGGCATCCAGCCGTCCTATGAGAACCCGGCACTTCCGCACGCTGCCCAGCTCGCGCCCCGAAAGATCGATCCCCGCCAGTCTCATGCGGTTGACGGCAAAGGCAGCTTCCACCGCAGCGCCCAGCAGCATTCCCACCAGCTCCCGCAGCGAGAGCGGGCTCCGCTCGTCCAGCAGCAGCGCCCCTTCCCGAAAGACCGACTCGAGTAGCGGCCCAGCGGCAGTCGCGGTCCCGGGGGCGCTGTCCGCGCGGGCGCTCATCTCGCGCCCGCGCCGCGGAGCCAGCGGTCAAACCGGTCGAGCTCCCGCATGTTCTCGGGGCTCAGCCCGTAAAGCAGGCCGACCAGCATGTCCAGTTCTTCCGTCTCCCGCGCACTCAGCACACCCCTGCCGTGCGCGACTTTCGAGAGGGCCAGCAGCCGGGGGGCGGTCCCATGGCCTACCCACTCCTGTGGCAGGGGTAGCAGCGCCACGGTCCAGGCCTGAAAGCGGAACCGAGCGTCCTTTGCCCGCTCGGCGACCGCCCGCGCAAAAGTCCGTGCCGGCAGCGAGTTGAGCAACGCGGCCAGCAGCAATGCCCGGTCCTCTGCATCTGTGGGGATGAAGTAGACGGTGTTGAGGGGGATAAGCGGCCGGCGCTTCGCCTCGAGGCCGCGCGCCGTGGCGGGAAGCGCAACCGCCTCGAGCACCTCGGCCAGGTCCTGCCAGGCGACCTTGGGGCGCAGCGTCTCCGGCGAGAGGCGGAACACTGCGCCCGGCGGCAGGCCGGGGCGCCACCCCGAGCGGCCGCTGAGCACGGCCTCGTGACGGCTCAGGTAACGCGCCGCGTGCGGGGGCGCCGGGCCGGCCGCGGGGCCGCTGTCATCATAAACCCAAAGCAGATAGCCTCCCGGGCGGTAACGCCAGGCGCTGACGCCACTGCCCCGCAGCAGCGGAACCAGCGCGCTACTCTCGACGAGGCCTCGAAACCGCCGCAGCTCTGCGTTGGACCGACCCTGGCGGTGAGCGCGGTGAAACCCTTCCGCACGGATCCAGGCGAGTCCGCCCAACTTGGCCTGTGCTTCCCGAATCACCAGCACCTCGTTCGCACCCGTGACCACGCCGCGGCGTGGGCGCAGCTCGGGATCCCCGCC
>JACQVE010000179.1 GCA_016209965.1 Gemmatimonadota bacterium
CAAGGTGGCCGAGGCGGAGGACGCGCTGGGCCGCGGCGCCACGGAGCTGGACATGGTGGCGCAGATCGGCAAGATCAAGGAGGGCGACTGGGCAGGCGTGGCTGACGACATCCGCGAGCTCGCAGGCGTGGCGCGGGGCCGAGCGCTGCTGAAAGTCATTCTCGAGACTGCCGCGCTCGAGCCGATGGAGACCATCAAAGCGGCCGCTCTCTGCCGCGAGGCTGGTGCGGACTTCGTCAAGACATCGACGGGCTTTCACCCGGCCGGCGGCGCCACTCCGGAAGCCGTGGCCCTGCTCCGGCTCGCCGTGGGCAGCGAGCTGGGGGTCAAGGCGGCGGGCGGCATCCGCACGTGCGAGGACGCGCTGCGCATGATTGCTGCCGGCGCGACCCGGCTGGGCACCTCGAGCGGCGTCGAGCTGGTCAACTGCTACGGCCACCTCGCCCCACCCATCGAGCAGGCCGTGCAGCAGCTCGGTTATCGGCCGCCGCCCGCCCCTGCCGCCGCGGCGGCATACTTAGTAGAACTTCCCTGCTAGCATTCTTTACTGGAGACGGACGATGAGGTCCACGCGCCGCCCGGCTGTCTACGCCCTCTGGTTCGGCGCCGCGCTGCTGCTTGGCGCCGGTCTCAGCACCAGACTCGAACGCGCCCAGGCGCAGCAGGCGCCGGCGCCGGCGGGTTCGACGGGGGCCGCCGCGGCCGCGCCGGCCCAGCCGAGCGTCGTCCAGCCGGCCCAGGCCCGGCCGGGGGCCGGCCCGGCCGCGGAGGCAGTGCGCCGCGCCCGCGCCGAGGTGGCCACGCCCTGGACCGGCCGGCTCGTCTCCCTCCTCGGAATGGTGGTGCTGCTCGGCCTCGGCTGGCTGCTCAGCGTGGACCGGCGCGTGATCGCCTGGCGGGTCATCCTCTGGGGCACCGGGCTCCAAATCGTGTTTGCCCTCTTCATCCTCAAGACGCCGCTGGGCGTGAGGATCTTCTCCTGGATCAACGGCGTGATTGTCGCACTGCTCGGCTTCACGGTGCAGGGCGCGCAGTTCCTGTTCGGCAACCTGGTGTGGAACACCGTGCCGGTGGGCAGTGGGCAGGCGGCGAGCAATGCCCCGATCCAGGCGATGCCGGGTATGGTGGCGCAGACGGGGGCGTTTTTCGCCTTCAATGTGCTGCCCACCATCATCTTCTTTTCCTCGCTCATGACCCTGCTCTACCACCTGGGCGTCATGCAGGCCGTGGTCCGGGGCGTAGCCTGGGTCATGCTGCGCACCATGCGCACCTCGGGCGCCGAGACGCTATCGGCGTCGGGCAACATCTTCCTGGGGCAGACGGAAGCGCCGCTCATGATCAAGCCGTTCGTGGGCGGCATGACCATGTCCGAGCTGATGGCCGTCATGACCGGCGGCTTCGCCACGGTCGCGGGCGGAGTGATGGCCGCCTATGTCGGCATGCTGATCGCCTTCTTCCCGGACATTGCCGGCCACCTCCTGGCCGCCAGCGTCATGTCCGCGCCGGCGGCGCTGGTCTTCGCCAAGCTGATGTACCCGGAACGGGAGGAGCCCGTGACCCGTGGCACGCTGCGCGTGCAGGTCGCCTCGCCCGATGCCAATGTCATTGACGCGGCGGCGCGGGGCGCGGGCGAGGGGTTGACCCTGGCGCTCAATGTGGGGGCCATGCTCCTCGCCTTCATTGCACTGCTCGCCGTGTTCAACGCGGTGCTCGGCCTGGTCAGCGACGCCGTGCAACTGACGGAGCTGCTGCGCGGCTGGGGATGGCTCGGGGCGGGGGAGCGGCTGACACTCGAGACGCTGCTGGGATGGCTGCTCGCTCCGCTCGCCTGGCTCATGGGCGTGCCCTGGAAGGATGCCGTCGCGGTGGGCGAGCTGCTGGGCATCAAGACCGCGGTCAACGAGTTCGTCGCCTACCTCGGCCTGGCAGTCAAGCTCTCCGCCCCCGACGCCGAGCTTTCTGCGCGCTCCGTGATCATTGCCACTTACGCGCTGTGCGGCTTTGCCAACTTCAGCTCGATCGGCATCCAGATCGGCGGGATCGGCGGCATGGCGCCCTCCCGGCGCAGCGACCTGGCTCGCCTGGGGCTCCGAGCCATGATCGCCGGCACGCTGGCGGCGTTCATGACTGCGACCATTGCCGGGATGATCGTATGAGCGGCCGCCAGGTGCCGTGACGGAAACGCTGGCCTACCTGCGGGAGCGCCTGACCCGCCGCCCCCGCGCGATGCTGATCCTGGGCTCCGGGCTCGGCGGCCTGGCGGACGACCTCGAGCAGCCCGTCCGCTTGCCCTTCGCCGAGATCCCCGGCTTTGCGCGCGCGCAGGTCGAGGGGCACGCCGGCGCACTCGTGGCCGGCCGGCTCGAGGGCGTGGAATGCGTCGTCCTCCAGGGCCGCTATCACGTGTACGAGGGCCACCCGCCGGAGGCGGTCGCGCTGCCAGTTCGCGCCCTGGCCGCGCTCGGCGCCCGCACCCTCATCGTGAGCAGCGCCGCCGGCGCGCTGAACCCCGCCTTCCGCGCCGGCGACCTCATGATCCTGGCGGACCATATCAATCTCATGTGGCGGAACCCGCTGATCGGGCCCGTCATCCCTGGCGACGAGCGGTTTCCGGACATGTCCCGCCCCTTCGACCCGGAGCTGCGGGCAGTCGCCGAGCGCGTGGCCGAAGAACGCGGAATCCGGGTGGTCCGGGGCGTGTACTGCGCCGTGAGCGGTCCCAGCTACGAGACGCGGGCAGAAATCCGCATGCTGCGCCGATTCGGCGCCGATGCCGTGGGGATGAGCACTGTGCCGGAGGTGCTGGCAGCCCGCGCCATGGGTGTGCGCGTCCTCGGCATCTCGCTGATCAGCAATCTGGCTGCGGGTCTGCATGCCGGCCCACTCGAGCACGCCGAGGTGATCGCCGCTGGCGCGGAGGCGCGAGGCCGCTTCGCCGACCTGGTGCGCGGCGTGATCCGCGAGCTGCCGCTGCTGCTCGAAGTGGAAATGGATTGACTCGCGGATGGATTGACTCGCGCCTTGCCCCGAGTCCCACACCAGCGCAAATTTGTTCGCCGGACCTGGTTTCCAAGTTCCATCCTGACCGATCTGGCTATGGCCTTTGACGCGAATCGACCCCAGTTTCGTGGCATCATCATGCCGCGTGGCGGCCCTCGGCGCCCTGAGCTATGGGTGAAGGGCGCGGCAGAATGCTTGGTGGGGCCAACATGAAAGATGGAGAGCTGGTCCGACAGTGGGCGATCGCGGTCGCGCTGCTGCTCGCGGCGGCTTGCGAGCGGGGGCAGCAGCCCGCGCCGGGCGGCGGCGACGGCGCTCCCGTAAGTGGGGGCACGCTGGTGATCGCGGGCCAGCATGACCTGGACTACGCGAACTCGCTGGTCGCGCAGGAGAGCTACACGCAGGAGATCAACCGCTTCCTGCTTTTCCTGCCCCTGCTCCGCTACAACGTGGAGTCTGGCTACGAGCCGTATCTGGCGCGCTCCTGGGAGCTGATGGGCGACACTCTGGCGGTTTTCCGCCTGCGCGACGACGTCTTCTGGCACGACGGCGTGCGCACCACTGCCTCGGATGTGGCGTTCACCTATCAGCGAGTGAAGGACCCGGCCACGGCGTTTGCCAACGCCAGCTTCTTCGAGGACTGGGGCGCGGTCGAGGTCGTGGATTCGCTGACCGTTCGATTCCGCTTCCGGCCGCACGCGGATCCGCTGGCCGGTTGGCCCCTCCTCCCCATCGTGCCCCGCCACCTGCTGGAATCGATTCCGCCAGCGCAGATGCGGCAGGCGCAGTTCAACAAGAGTCCGGTGGGCAACGGCCCGTTCCGCTTCGTCTCGTATCAGGCGAACGACCGCTGGGTGTTCGAGGCGAATCCAGACTTTCCCGCGGAGCTGGGTGGGCGTCCCTATCTCGACCGGGTAGTCTGGCGCGTAGTGCCGGAGAGCCCGGCCCAGGTGACGGAGATCCAGACGGGCGGCGCGGATCTGAGCCTGACCCCCAGCATCGAGCTGGCCCGGGCGGCGGACCCGGATCCCCAGGTCCGATTGTTGATCCGGCCCACACGACGCTACGCTTTCATTGGCTGGAACGGCAAGCGGCCGCCGCTAGGCGACGCGCGGGTGCGCCGTGCCCTCAGCATGGCGATGGACCGCAAGAAGATCCTGGAATCGTTGCGCCACGGCTACGGCGACCTGGCCATCGGGCCGATCCCGCCCTACCACTGGGCGTACGCCCGCGAACTCGAGCCGCTGCCCTTCGACACCGCGGCTGCGCGCGCCCTCCTCGTGGAAGCTGGGGTGACTGATCGGGACGGCGACGGCCTGCTGGAAGACCCGGCGGGCAAGGATTTCGCCCTGACGCTCAAGGTGCCGGCGGGCAATGACTTCAACCGCAACACGGCGGAGTTGATCCGCGCGGACCTGGCGCGCCTGGGCATCAAGGTCACGACCCGCCCTACCGAGCTCAATACCTTGATCGCGGACATCAGCTCGCCCGAGCGACGCTTCGACGCGGTGCTGCTGGGGTTCGAGAGCGACCCGCGCGTGAACGTGCGGGACCTCTTCCACTCCTCGGCCCTGTCCGGCCCCTTCCAACTGTCCTCCTACCGCAACCCTGAGGTGGACCGGATCCTGGACCAGGCGGGGAGGCTGACGGACCGGGAGGCGGCGCGGCCGCTGTGGCAGCGCTTCCAGCACATCATGCTGGAGGAGCAGCCCTGGACTTTCCTCTACTACTACCCGGAGATCCACCTGATCCGCGAGCGGGTGCGCGGCGTGCAGATGGACATCCGCGGCGCGTTCGTCACGCTCCCCCGGTGGTGGATCACGGAGCAGCCGCCGCAGGCGGCGCAGCCGCGGAGCGGGGGCGATGAGTAGTGGTAGAATTCACCCGTACGGCGGCGCCAATGCGGCCGTATTTGCGGATTCGACTACTTAGGTGGGCGCGCGGGCGCTTAGCGCTGCCGGCCGCTGGGCACGAAGTGGTTGAGCGGGCCGTGACCGGAGCCGAGTCCCGGCGCCTCCGCAATCGCACGGCGCACGAACTCCAGCGCTTCCTCCACCGCCTCGAGCGCCGGCCGGCCGTGCGCCAGCCCGGCCGCAATGGCAGCGGAAAGCGTGCACCCGGTCCCGTGCGTGCTCCGGCCCGGCAGCCTGGGGCGCCTCCAGCTCCGTAGCTC
>JACQVE010000180.1 GCA_016209965.1 Gemmatimonadota bacterium
CCATTCATGCGCCACCGCGTCCTCCCGCGCAAGGCGGTTGGCCGAGGCATTCCCGACGGCAGTAATCGATTCGGCGGAGTTCATCCAGAGAATTCGCTTAGCGGGGGATCGGCTGAGTCAGGGCCTCGGTACCCCGCGCAACAGTAGTATAGGCCGGCTGATGCAGAGCGGGCAACCGGCGCGGCTGTCAGCGTCGTAGGCCCGAGGCGCTCGTAGCCCGGTCCATGCCAACCTAGTCATCTACGGCGGCCAAGGCGATAGCTCGATGGGGCAGGAGGGTTTCGGCGCCTTCGTCACACTGCGGGCCGGCGTAGCCGGTCAGCACCCCTTGCGTTGCCGACGCCCGGCCCGGGTGAGGCTCCGCGGCCAGCGCCCCCGCTTCCTCCTCGGCCGGCACTCAGTTCCTTTGGTCAAGCATTACGGGCGCCAGACTCCACTGAGTGCCGGCTTGCGCGGTGGGGGTTCGAGGCGCAGTTTCGCGGGCCAGCACGGCCCCGGCGTGAGTCGGCGGCGCCGGAGCGGAGCGGTCCAGCAGAGAGAGGAGTTGAGCGCATGAACAGCCGGCGCGAGTTCCTGCGCAAGAGCGCAGCGGGATTGGGTGCCGCGGCGGTGCTGGGCCCCCTGACCTCTGCGGCGGCGGAGGAGGTGGCGGCTGTCGAGCCGGGCGCCGTTGCGCCGCCCATCGAGGCGCTAGAGTCGCGCCTGGCCGAGGAGCCGCCGCCCATCACGGAGGCGGAGCGGGTGGAGCGACGGGCGCGGGCCCAGGCGCTCATGGCTCAGCTCGAGGTGGACGCCCTGCTGGTCGAGCCTGGTCCCTCCATGCTCTACTTCAGCGGGGTGCGTTGGGGGCGGAGCGAGCGGCTGTTCGCCATGCTGCTGCCTCGGGCGGGGGAGGCGCTCTTCATCTCACCCGCCTTCGAGCGCCAGCGGGCCGAAAGTCTGGTCGAGTCCCGCTTCCCCATCCGGATCTGGCAGGAGCACGAAAGCCCCTATACCCTGGTGGCCGCTGCCCTGAGGGAGTGGGGCGCCGCGACCGGTACGCTGGCGCTGGACCCCAGCGCCCGCTACTTCCTGGCCCGCGAGCTGGGCCGCACTGCGCCCGCCCTGCGCCTGGCGGACGCGAGCCCGGTCATGGAGCGGACGCGGGGGCTCAAGACGGCGCACGAAATCGAGATCATGCGCTTTGCCAACCGCACCACGCTGGAGGCTTTTCGCGCCGCCCTGGCCACGCTGCGCGAGGGGATGACGCAGGCGGAGCTGGCGCGCAACGTCTCCGAGGCCATGACCCGGCTGGGCTATAGCGGCGGCGCGCTGGTGCTGTTCGGCGAATCGTCGGCCTACCCGCACGGGCTGGAAAAGCCGCAGGCCCTGCGCCAGGGGGATGTTGTGCTGGTAGATGGCGGCCTCTCCGTGCACGGCTACGCGGCCGACGACACGCGCACAGTGGTGTTCGGCCAGCCCTCGGCCGAGCAGACCCGCGTCTTCGAGGTGGTGCTGGAGGCGCAAGCGGGCGCGCTGGCCGCTGCGGCGCCGGGGAAGAAGGCGGGGGAGATCGACGCCGTGGCGCGCAAGGTGGTGGACGACGCCGGCTACGGCCCCGACTACCGTCTGTTCACCCACCGCCTCGGCCACGGCATCGGGCTCGAGGGGCACGAATGGCCTTACCTGGTGCGGGGGAGCGAGGTTGTGCTCGAGCCGGGCATGAGCTTCAGCAACGAGCCGGGCATCTACCAGTACGGCAAGTTCGGCGTGCGGCTGGAGGACATCATGGTCATCACGGAGACGGGCGCGGAGCTCCTCACCCCGCCGGCGACCTCGCTGGATCCGGCGGCGGTGGCAGTCACGTCGCCTTGAGCCGCTCTGTCCCTGGCCGGAGTCGTTGATGGCCCTGTCCCCGAGATGTCCTACCTGACCGCCTTCGTGCTCCACCCGGACTGTGCCCTGCACGACACGGGGTGGGGCCACCCGGAGCACCAGGGGCGGCTGCCCGCGATCCTGAGTGCGGTGTACGCCGATCTGCCCGAGCTGCTGGAGGTCATGCTGCAGCGCGAGCCGGAGCCGGCGCAGGTCGAGGAACTGCTGCGGGTACACACGCCCGAGCACGTCGAGCGGGTGCAGCGCGCGGCGG
>JACQVE010000181.1 GCA_016209965.1 Gemmatimonadota bacterium
CCCGGCAGCACCTCGGGGCCGCCGCCGAACCCGCCGAACCCGCCGCCGCCAAAGCCGCCGAAGCCGCCCGGCCCGTCCGCGTCGCTCGCCCGGCGGAACCGGTCGCGGCGCAGGTTCCAGGCGACGCGGTTCGCACCCGCCTCGAGCGCCGCACGGAACGTGCGGATCACCTCGCCGCCGCTGCCCAGCACCTCGATGGTCGCGGAGTCCGCCGGCGCATCCTTCGACCAGAAGGTGAGCAGCGCGCCGAAGGGCCGGTTCTCGCCGCGGAACACGCCATGCCCGGGCGAGCGCACCCCCGCCGCAACGCGCGATTGGTACTGGCGCGCGGCCGGCGGCTCGAAGAGGTGGAGCGGCCTGGTGACGAGTGCCGGGTCACGCGCCAGTTCGCGCAGCGGCCGCACGTCATCCAGGATGTAGACGGCACGGCCATGTGTGCCCACCACCAGGTCGTGGTCGCGCGGGTGCACGATCAACGCCTGGACCGGCACGGTGGGGAAGCCGTGCGTCCACTTGAACCACTTCCTGCCCCCGCTCACGCTGACGTAGAGGCCGAACTCCGTGCCCAGATAGAGGAGTTCGGGCACGACCGGGTCCTGCTCGATCACGTGGATGAAGCCGCTCAGCTCGGGCGTGGCCAGACTGGTCCAGCTCCGGCCGTAGTCGGTGGTCCGGTAGATGTACGGCGTCCAGTCGCCGCGCCGGTGGTTGTCAAAGACGACGAAGGCGGTGGCCGCGTCGTGGCGGGATGCCTCGAGGTGCGGCACCCACGTCGCCGGTGGCACACCCCTGATCCGCGCCACCACATTCGTCCAGCTCCGGCCGCCGTCCCGCGTGAGCTGCACGTTGCCGTCATCCGTGCCCACCCAGAGGACGCTGCGCTCGAGCGGACTGGGCGCGATGGCGAGGATCGTCGTGTGATTCTCTGCGCCCGTCACGTCGCGCGTCAGCCCGCCGCTCTCCCGCTGCTTCTGCTTGGTCGAGTCATTGGTGGTCAGGTCCGGCGAGATGATCTCCCAGGAATCGCCGCGGTTCGGGCTGCGATGCAGAAACTGGCTGCCGTAATAGACTACCTTGGCGTCGAACGGGTCGACGGCGATCCCGGCGTTCCAGTTGAAACGCAGCTCAGTGCCGTCCGGGTGGTACGGCTTGATGTCCTTCCGCTCGCCCGTCACGAAGTTGAAGCGCCGCAGATTGCCACCCTGCGACATGCTGTAACCGTAGTCCGGGTCGGCCGGGTCGCTCAACGTGCCGAAGCCGTCGCCGCCGCCTACGGTCGTCCAGTGCTGGTTCAGGATCGGACCGGACTCCCAGACCGAGCTGGGGCCGCGCCACGAGCCGTTGTCCTGCAGCCCGCCGTAGACGTTGTAGGGGAGCTGCATGTCCACGTTGATGTGGTAGTATTGGCCGAGCGGCAGGTTCTCGACAAAGCGCCAGCTCTGCCCGCGGTCATATGAGATGCCCACGCCGCCATCGTTCCCGTTGATCATCAGCCGGCCGTCCCCGGGATGGATCCATAGCTCGTGATTGTCGCCATGGATCCCCGTGTCCAGGCGATGGAACGTGCGGCCGCCATCCTCGCTCACGTTCAGGCGGCTGAACAGGTTGTAAACTCGATTCTCGTTTTGCGGATCGACCCGGATGTCGGTGTAGTAGAACGGCCGGTTGGCAATGCCACGCTCGTTGTTCACCGTCGTCCAGCTCCTGCCGCCGTCCGCCGAGCGCAGCAGGGCGCTGGTCTTGGCCTCCACCAGCGCGTAGACCACGTCCGTGTTGCTGCGGGCAATGGCGACGCCGATCCGGCCCAGCTCGCCCTCGGGCAGGCCGTCCTTCGAGCCCAGGCGAGTCCAGGTGCTGCCGCCGTCCTGCGTGACGTACAGTCCGCTCCCCGGTCCACCCGACTCGAAGAACCAGGGCCAGCGCCGGTACTGCCACATGGCGGCGAACAGCTTGTTCGGGTTGCGCGGATCCATGACCAGATCGGCCACACCGGTCTTCTCGTTCACATACAGCACCTTCTCCCACGTCTTGCCGCCGTCCCGCGTGCGGTACACGCCCCGCTCCTCGCCCTCGCTCCACGCCGGCCCCATCGCCCCCACGTAGGCAACGTTCGGGTCCGTGGGGTGCAGCACCACGCGGTGGATGCGCTCCGACTTGCCCAGCCCCAGGAAGCTCCAGGTCGCGCCGCCATCCAGGCTCTTGTAGAGCCCTGTCCCCACGCCCGCGCTGTTCCGCGGATTGCCCTCCCCCGTGCCCACCCAGACGATGTTGGGGTTGGGCTGGAACACCGCGACCGCGCCGATCGAGGAGGTGGGCTGCTCATCGAAGATCGGCCTCCAGGTCACGCCGCCGTTGGTGGTCTTCCAGACGCCGCCCGTGGCGGCGCCCACGTAGATGATGTTGGGGTCGCTGTGCACAGCGTCGATCGAGGCGACGCGGCCGCTCATGGCCGCCGGGCCAATGCTGCGCGTCTCGAGCGCCGCCAGCCGCGCCGGGTCCACCTGCGCGGGCGCAACGGGCGCGAAGCTCAGCAGCAGCGCGACGGCCGCTGGCAGAGCAAGCACGGAGCTCCTGGCGGCGGCTCGAGCGGCATTGCCGGTGTACGGGCGCGTGCGGATTCGGGGCACTGGCAACATGGGTCCCTCGGCGGTCGGAGTCTGGTGGGGATCTGCGGTTGATGATCCAGAGAAGCACGATAAGCCGAAACCGCCGGGCTGGACAAGGGTGATACAGTTCAGGGACAGTTCAGGGGCACGACAATGCGTGGGTAGGCGCCGGGAACGGGAGCGGGAGCGGGAACGAGCAGGCATTCAGGCGGAGCAGGTTCATCGTGGCATTGCGCGACCGAAACGGCAAGGAGCTGCCGCCCGTGCGGGAGCGGCTGCGTGCACTACGGCTGGTGCCGCCCTTCCTGAAGCTGGTATGGCAGGCCCACCCGACATACGCCGCGGGCGTGCTGGCGCTGCGCGTGACCCAGGCGTTCGGGCCACTCGCGCTGCTCTGGGTCGCCAAGCTGATCGTGGACGGCGTCGTCGCCAACCTGGGCCAACCAGATCCAGACTGGAGCTACCTGGCCCGCCTGGCGCTCCTCGAGCTGGCCATTGCCCTGTCACTCGAGGTCATGCAGCGCCTTTCCGCGCTGCTCGAGAGTCTGCTGGGCGACCTCTTCTCGAATCGCATGTCCGTGCGGCTCATGGAGCACGCTGCCACGCTGGACCTCGAGCATTTCGAGGACCCCGAGTTCTATGACCACCTGGAGCGGGCGCGGCGCCAGACTGTTGGCCGCATCGGCCTGGTAGCGCTGCTGCTATCCATGGGGCAGAGCGCGCTCACCCTCGCCTCGCTCATGGCCGCACTGCTGGCCTTCAACCCCTGGCTGCTCTTGCTGCTGGTCCTGGCAGTGCTGCCCTCCATGGTGGGCGAGACCCATTACGCCGGCCTCTCCTACTCGCTGCTCTATCGCTGGACGCCCGAGCGGCGCCAGCTCGACTACCTGCGCTATGTGGCAGCCAGCGACGAGACGGCCAAGGAGGTCAAGTTGTTCGGGCTGGCCGGCCACTTCATTCGCGGCTATCGTCGCCTGGCCGACGAGTTTTATGACGCCAACCGGCGGCTGGCCTTGCGCCGGGCCGCCTCAGGCGCGGCACTCTCCGCGCTGAGCACGGCCGTCTATTACGGCGCCTACGGCTTCATCATCTGGCAGACCGTGCGGGGCGTGCTGACGGTGGGCAGCCTGAGCTTCCTGGCCTCCTCCTTCATGCGCAGCCGCGACCTGATCTCGCGCATCCTGCTGGGCTCCGCGGACGTTTACGAGCAGAGCCTGTTCCTGCGCGACCTCTTCACCTTCCTGGAAATGCGGCCCCGCGTCGCCAGCCCGCCCGATGCGCGCCCGCTGCCGCGCCCGATCCGGGAGGGGTTCCGCTTCCAGGGCGTGGGGTTCCGCTATCCGGGGGCGGAGCGCTGGGCCTTGCGCCAGGTGAGCTTCGAGCTGCGACCCGGCGAGCGGCTGGCGCTGGTGGGGGAGAACGGCGCGGGCAAGACCACGCTGGTCAAGCTGCTGGCCCGCCTCTACGACCCGCACGAGGGGCGCATCCTGCTGGATGGCGTCGACCTCCGGGAATACAACATTGACGAGCTGCGCCGCGCCATTGGCGTGATCTTCCAGGACTTTGTCGAGTACGATCTGGCCGCCCGTGAGAACGTTGCCGTGGGCTGGATCGACGCGCTGGAAGATCGGCCGCGCATCGAGCGGGCCGCGGCCAAGAGCCTGGCGGATACGGTCATCGCGCGTCTCGAGCGGGGCTACGACCACATGCTGGGCCGGCGCTTTGACGGTGGTGTAAACCTCTCGGGCGGCGAGTGGCAGAAGATCGCCCTGGCGCGTGCCTACATGCGCGACGCGCAGATCCTGATTCTGGACGAGCCCACGGCCTCGCTCGACGCGCGCGCCGAATACCAGGTCTTCCAGCGCTTCAGCGAGCTGACGGGCGGGCGTATGGCCGTGCTCATCAGCCACCGCTTCTCCACGGTGCGCATGGCCAGCCGCATCCTGGTGCTGGAGGACGGGCGCATCCGCGAGGAGGGCAGCCACGCCGAGCTGCTCGAGCGCGGCGGGCTGTACGCCGAGCTGTTCTCGCTGCAGGCGGCGGGCTACCGGTAAGGGTGGCTGGGCTTGGGCGGGGTGGACGTACGCGTACCTACCCGTAGCCGTACGCGAATTCCTCGGCGCAGGCTATGCACGGGCACGGGCACGGGCACGGGCACGGGCACGGGGTACGGGTTCGGCGAGTGCCACTGAAACCACAGGTACCCAGCGTCGCGTAAAGAGGAGGGAGCCCCCGCGGCTCGCGGACCCAGGAGGACACGGTGCAGAATACCGACAGCTCCGGCTCGAAGAAGGACCCGATTGCCGAGCTTCAGGCCCGCCTCGAAGCGGCAATCGATGAAGTGCGGCCGAAAATGAGACGCGCGTTCGACGAGCTGAACGCCAGGCTGGACGCGGCGCTCGAGGATGTGCAGCCCAGGGTGGACGCCGCCCTGAGTGACGCTCGCCCGGCGGTGGACCGCTTCGTTGCGGATATCCAGCCGCGCATGGACAGCCTGCTCGAACGGCTGCAGGCCAAGCTCGAGGCGCTGCGCTCCGAACTGCGGAGCCGGGCGGAACGCGCTACCAGGCCCGAGGAGGAGCCCGGGCCGATCAAGGGCGAGTTGCCGCCCACAGGCTCGGCCGCCGCGGAGCCCCCGCCCGAAAAGTAGGTTCCTTTCTGCCCAGCGCGGACCCCGGCCCCGACCCCGAGCCCCGAGCCCGGGGCTGACCCGCGTAGGGAGCGGCGGAGCTGGTCGGAAATGTTGTCCTCCGTACGCGTGCGCCCGTCAGCCATCCCCCCGCCCGCGCGCCAGCTCCGCCTCCGCCGCAATGTAGCCGAACGCCGCCCAGTTGCTGAGCGTCAGGACGCGGCGGAACACCTCGAGCGCCCGCTCCCGCTCCCCATTGTACAGGTACCAGTTGCCCACGCCGTAGCCCTGCGTGGCCAGCTCGACGGGGTCCCCGCTCCCGGCATCGAGCAGTGCATCGGGCGGGATCTCGCCCCTGTACATGAGCAGCCGGCGGTGGTAGGCGTGGTTCTCCAGGATCTTCATCTGCTGGTGGATCGGCTCGAGGACCAGCGCCGCTTCCTCCGCACGGCCCAGCCGCCGCAGCGTCATGTACAACCAGTCGCTGGTCGCCACCAGCATGTCTGGATTGTTCGAGACCTTCAGGCACTCCAGGTAGGCGGGCAACGCCCTCTCGAAGTCGCCCCTCAGGTAATGGGCCAGCCCCAGGTGGTACCAGATGTTGGACTGCAGCGTGCTGGTCGGGATGTTGTAGGGGTTGGGCGCCCCATCGGGCTCGACCTCGTCCAGCTTCCCACGGATCAGGCTGGCCGCCTGCTCGAGGTCGGCCATCGCGTTATCGAGTTCGCGCAGGGTGATGTAGCGGTGGCCGCGGTGGCGGAACATGCGCGGGTCGTCCGGGTGTTTGCGGATCCCCTCGGAAAAAGTCGCGATCGCCTCGCGGTAGCGGCCCAGGTAGGCCAGGCGGCGGCCCAGCCAGATGATGCGGTCCGCATCGTCTGGCCCCGCCTCGTATGCCGCACGCGCCGCCGCCAGGTTCTGCTCCAGCCGCTCGCGTACTTCGGGGCCGAGTAGAGGCGGGTAGAGCGGCTGTCCCAGGAGCGAAACGGCCTGTGGCTCGCCGGCCGTGGCGGCCGGTTGCGTGGCGGCCCCCGCGCCGGCCGCCGGGGTCGGCGCAGGCGCTGGGGTGCCGGGAGCCTCTGCGGCCACGGGAGCGCCCGCCTCGGCCGCGGGCGTCCGGGGCTGCAGCGTCGCCTTCCCCTCTGATGCGGCCTCCGGCACCCCGCTCGCGCTGGCGCACGCGGCCAGTGCTGCGGCCCATACGAGTGGCACTCCCCCGGTTGTCCTCATGATCCGCTCACCTCCGCCCGGCACTCAGGCGGGCCTGAGTGCCGGGCCTGCCAGCAGGTAGGTGCGCATCTGCCCTTTGCCCGGGATCTCGACCACACCCCGGCTCTCGAATGCGAAGCGCTCGCGCAGCCGGGCGTAGCTGGGCGCGGAGACGTGGATCGAACCCGCGACGCCGTGGGCCGCGAGTTCCCGCGCCGTGGCAACACCATCGCCCCACAGCGCGTAGACAATGCGGCCCCTCCCCACCATGCCGGCCACCACCGGTCCGGTGTGGATGCCCATGGAGACGCGGATCGGATCGGGGTAGCGAGCTCCGACGCTTGCCGTGGCCTCCGCCATTTGCAGCGCCAGGCCGGCAATGGCGTCGGCGTGGTCGGCCCGCGGCGTGGGCAGGCCGGCGGCCAGCAGGTAGGCGTGCCCCTCGGTGTGCACGGTTTCCAGGGCGTAGCGATCGGCCAGCTCCTCGTAGGCCTCGAACAGCTCGTTAACCCGTCGTACCAGCTCGGCCGGTCCTGCCCGCGCCGCCAGCCGCGTCAGCCCCTCGAGCCCGGCGCACAGCACCGAGACCTCCTCGAACGCCTCGGCGATCTCCGTCTCGCCGCGCCGCAGCCGCTCGGCAACCGGCCGGGGGGACACGCTCAGCAGCAGGTTCTCCACCAGCCTCTGCTCCGCCGCGAGCCGCTCGAGGTGCGCGCGCTCGCGCTCGCGCGCGCGCTTCAGCTCGAGACACGCGCCGATGCGAGCCCCCAGCAGCGCCGGGTCGAACGGCTTGGACAGGTAGTCCGCTGCGCCGATCTCGATGCAGCGCACGACGCTGTCCATCTCGTCCAGTGACGAGATCATGATCACGGGCGTCTGCCGCAACGCCTCGTCCTGCTTCATGCGCCGGAGCACCTCGATCCCGTCGATCTCCGGCATCATGATGTCCAGCAGCACCAGATCGTAGTCCCCGGCCTGGAGCGTCTCGAGCGCCTGCCTCCCGTTCTCCGCTGTGGCCACGGTGTAACCCTGGCGCGCGAGCTGGCGCGAGAGCAGGTCCCGGTTCAGCGGGTTGTCATCCACCACCAGGAGCCGTCCCTGATGAATCTCGGCCGCGGCCGCCGTCTCCCGGCTCACCGGCCGGATCTTGGACAGTACCTGGCGCGCGATGGCGGAGGCACGGGACAGCTCGGAGCTGGCCGGCGCCGCTGCCGGCGCCGAGAGCCCGACCACGGAATCGAGCAGCGCCAGCAGCGTGCGCGCTGCTTCGAGGATGCGGTTCAGGTCCGGCACCATCCCGTCCCGGCCCGTCTCGCGGCTGCTCTCGATCAGCAGTTCCGCGTAGCCGACGATGGCGTTCAGCGGCGTACGCAGGTCATGACGGAGCTCAGCGCCGTAAGCCTCGAGTTCCCGCTCGATCCCGCCGTCTGCCAGCCTGGACGGGTCCAGGATGGAATCCACCAGCGAGAGTAACTGCTTGCCCGCCGCGCGGATCTTCTCCAGGTCGCCGAGCAGCTCCTGCGAGCCGGCCGCCGGCGTGTCCTCGAGCAGCATCTCGCTGTAGCCGATGATGGCGTTGATCGGCGTCCGCAGCTCATGCCGCAAGTGCGCCAGCGAGGCCCGCTTCACCCGGTCCGGATCGGGCACCTCCGCCGCCTGCGCCTGCGCACTCCCGGGCGGCGCCGCGCCGGCAGGGACGCCCTCCGCGCCCCGGGCCGGCGCCCGCACCATGCCGGGACCTGCCGGCGGCGGCGCGAACCTTGGCGCGGCCGCTGCCGCCGCACGCAGAGCCGCCAGCCCCGAAAGCCCTGGTGCCGGCCTGCCCGCTGGCGCCTCCGCGCGGCGGCCCAGCGCTTCGGCCGCCGGGAGCCGCGCTTTCGCCCGTGCGGCGGCACGCGGCGCCGGTCCCGTGCGCTTCACCCCCTCGGGCGTCACGTCGAAGGCCCAGGCCAGGGTCAGCGCAATGGGCAGGCCGAAGAGCAGCAGGACGATCAGCAGGCGGAAGGCCCAGTCTGGGAGGAGCAGCGCCGGGAACACCGCGTCGGCGAGCTGCGTGAGACCTGCGCCCACGGCCACATAGACCAGCCCAACCTGATAGACCTTGCGGCGCTTCAGTTCGCGGAGAAAGGACCTGATCCTGGGAACCGGCTTGTCGGTCATGGGCTTCGAAACGGGATCTTCCGGCCAGGAATAGCGCAGGAAAGCGCTTCCAAGATGCACCGCCCCGGCACGCGCGGGCAAGGATGCGGGCAGGGATGGTGGCCTTTCGCCCGCTCAAAAAACTTGACACGGCGGACGGCGGACCGGACTATTTACTCCTCGGGCGTCCTCTCCCGGCGCTTGCACGGGCCGGACAGGCGGCCCGTGCCCACTGCCTGTTCATTTCCGGACCTCGCGCTTTCCAGGCGCTCGCAACGCTTGCGAGCGCGGCCAGAACGCTACCGGGAGAATCCATGCCGACCCGGCGAGCAGGAAGATCTGCGCCTCCGCCTGGCCGCCGCGACCTGGCCCGCCGCCAGGCGGCGCTACTGCGACTGAGCACGCAGCTCGCCGCCGCCCACGACGAGAACGAGCTCTGCCGCTGCATCGTGGACGGCCTGCACGACCGGGAGCTCGGCTACGACTACCTCGCCCTTTTCCTGGTCGACGAGGCAACCGGCGAGCGCGTCCTGCGCACTGCCGCGGGCTGGAGCGACGCGCCGACTGGCCTGCGCCTGCCCCCCGGGCAGGGGCTCAGCGACCGCCCGTTGCGGGATGGAAGGCTGCACTACTCGCCGGATGTAACCCGCGAAACCGCCTACATTCCCAGCCCCATGGCGGGCTCCGAAATCGACCTGCCGCTCCCCATTGACGGCGGGATCGTCGGCGTCGTGGTGGTGGAGAGCAGTCGTAAGAACGCCTTCGACCAGGAGGACTTCGACATCCTGACCGTGGCCACAAACCAGGCGGGCATCGCCCTGGGCCGCGCCCGCCTGCTCGCGGCGGAGCGCCGTCGCGCCGATGAGCACAAGGCGCTGCTCGACACCATGGCCGACCTCTCCGCGCAGCTCGAGCTGTCGCGACTGCTCCAGGCCGTGCTCGAGCGCGCTGTCGCCCTCCTGGGCGTGACCGGCGGGGAACTGGCCATCTACGACGAGGTCCGGCGGGAGCTGGTCATTGTCGCCAGTCACAACATCGGCAAGGACTCGACGGGCGTACGCATGGCGCTGGGCGAAGGAGCCATGGGGCGTGTGGCGCAGACGCAGGAGCCGCTCATCATCCCCCGCTATCAGGAGTGGGCCAGCCGCTCGCAACAGTACACGCAGAGCACGGTGCAGGCCGTCATGTGTGCGCCGCTGCTGGTCGGGCAACGGCTGGTGGGCGCGTTCGCGGCCGTGCACAACGACCCCGCGCGCCAGTTCGGGCCGGACGACCTCCGGCTCCTCAACATGTTCGCGCCCCAGGCCGCCATTGCCATCGAGAACGCCCGCCTCTTCACCTCCGCCCAGCGGCAGCGGCAGTACTTCGAGGCCGTGGTCGTGAACAGCCCCGTCGCCATTGTGACCCTGGACCTGGACTACAAGATCGTCTCCTGCAACCCGGCCTTCGAGCGGCTGTACGGCTACGCCCAGGCGGAGATCATCGGCCGCGACCTGGACGAGCTGATCACGGACGAGGCGACGCGCGCCGAGGCGGTGGGCTATACCCGCACGGCGCTGGGCGGGCCGGTGCACAGCATCACGCGGCGCCGGCGCAAAGACGGCACGCTCGTGGATGTCGAGGTGCTCGGCGTGCCTGTGGTCGTAGATGGCGAGCGGGTCGGCCTCATGGGCCTCTACCACGACATCACCGAGCTGCTGCGCGCGCGCCGCGAGGCGGAGGCGGCCAGCCGCGCCAAGAGCCAGTTCCTGGCCAGCATGAGTCACGAGCTACGCACGCCCCTTAACGCCATCATCGGCTACAGCGAGATGCTGGCGGAGGAGGCCGAGGAGCTCGAGC
>JACQVE010000182.1 GCA_016209965.1 Gemmatimonadota bacterium
GCCGAGAACCGCGCCCGGGAACTCGCCGTTCAGCCCGGCAACATCGTCACGCCTACGCACCTCGCCTCGGTGGCCCAGGAGCTGGCACGCGAGCAGGGCATGAAGGCGACGGTCCTTGATCGCGCCGCCATGCGCCGCGAGGGAATGCACGCCCTGCTCGGGGTGGCGCAGGGGAGCGAGGAGGAGCCGCGCTTCATCGCGCTGGAATATCATGGCGGCGGCGAACGCGCCCCGCTCGCGCTGGTAGGCAAGGGAGTGACCTTCGATTCCGGTGGCCTCTCGATCAAGCCGGCAGAGCGCATGGAGGAAATGAAGTACGACATGTCCGGGGCCGCGGCGGTGCTGGGGGCTTTGCAGGCAGTCGCCCAGCTCAAGCTGCCGGTCAACGTGGTGGGGCTGATCCCGGCCACCGAGAATCTGCCTTCCGGCAAAGCGCTCAAGCCGGGCGACGTCATCCGCAGCCACCTGGGTAGGACCATCGAAGTCATCAACACGGACGCCGAGGGGCGGCTGATCCTGGCCGACGCGCTTTCCTACGCCCGCCGCTACCAGCCGGCCGCGATGCTGGATGCCGCCACGCTGACCGGAGCTTGCGTGGTCGCGCTGGGCCACCACGCCATCGGGCTGATGGGCAACAATGGCGAGCTGGTCGAAGAGATTCGAGAGGCCGGCCAGCGCGTAGGGCAACGGTGCTGGCCGCTGCCGCTGTGGGACGAGTACCGGGAGCAGTTAGACAGCACGGTGGCGGATCTCAAGAACACCGGCGGCCGGGTCGCGGCCACGATCACGGCAGGATGGTTCCTCAAAGAGTTTGCCGGGGAGACGCCCTGGGCTCACCTGGACATTGCAGGGACGGCATGGCGCGACGAGGCGCTTCCCTACCTGCGCAAGGGCCCGACTGGCGTGCCGACGCGGCTGTTCATCGAGTGGGTGCGCGGCCGCTCCGGGGCCTGACCCGCCGCCATGCCGGGCCCGCGCCCCGGCTCCGGCCGGGGCCATTTCTTGTCGGCGCGCTGCTGCTCCTCGCCGCGGCCAGTGCGGCCGCGCAGCAGCCGCCAGTGCGCCGCCCACGTCCCCCGCCACCCGACACCGTAGCGCCGCGCCCGGATACGCTGCCCCCGCGCCCGGACACGGCGGCCGCGCCGCTGCCGGACACGCTGCCGCCGCCGGTTGATACTGCCGCCGCCGCGACGCCGCCCGACACGCTGCTGCCGCCGCCCGCGGAGCTGCAGCGCTTCCCGGAGCCCGTCATGGCGGGCTGGGGCGATGCGGTATGGGAGTGGGACCGCGCGGCGCTGCTGCGCGAGGCGACTTTCTCCCTGAACGACCTGCTCGAACGCATTCCCGGCGTCATTCCGGTGCGGTCCGGCTACCTGGGTCAGCCGGAATCTGCCAGCGCGTTCGGCACCACGGGCGGCCGCCTCGAGGTCGTTCTGGACGGCTACACGCTGGACCCGCTCCAGGCGGCCGTGCTGGACCTGGCGCGCCTCGAGCTGGTGCAGCTCCGTCGGGTGCGCGTCGAGAGGAGAATGGATCTGCTGCGCCTCGAGCTGGAGAGCCTGGCCCCCTCGGACGCCCGGAGCTACACGCTCATTGAAGCCGCCACGGGTCAGCCCAGCGCGGATCTGTTGCGCGGCCTGTTCCTCGCGCCCCGCCTGCTGGGCGGCCCCTTCGCCGCGGCGCTCGAGCGGCTGGACAGTGATGGCGGGAGGCGTCGCGAGCCCGCCACGGCCTTCGCCGGCTGGCTGAAATGGGGACTGATCGGCAAGCGCCATGGCGTGCAGCTCGAACTCAGGCGCACCTCGATCGAGCGCCTCGAGGCGGGCGCTATGCGGGTGGACGGGCGCCGCCAGGACTGGGTGGTGCGAGCCCGGACGAGTGCCCTGGCCGGTCTGCTCGCGGAAGTGTACGCCGGCCGCTCCTCACTCGATGACCAGCCCAGGGACAGCACGCCCATCGAGGCCGCCAGCACGCAACTGGGCCTGCGCGCGCGCTACGACGCCCGCAGCTTCTGGGGCCGGGCGACGTTGCGCGGCCGCAGTCACCGGGGCCTGCCGCGCCTCGAGCTCGAGCTTGCGGCCGGGGGCGCGCTGCCTGGCCGCCTCGCCCTGCTGGGCACTCTCCATTGGGCGGACTGGCAGGAGGGCGAGGGCGCCGCGACTGGCCGCCTCGCCGCCAGCGCCGGGCCGTTCCGCGGCCTGCGGCTGCTGGGTGAAATCGCGGGCGGGGATCGGGGGGTGCCCTTCCTCCGCGCGGCCGGGACGCCGCCCGCCGACACGACTCCGGGAGAGATGCGCGCGCCCGTGCTCACAGACCGCTCCGGCGTCCGGCTGGGCGCCGAGTTCGAGCGAGGCCGGCTGCGGCTGGGCGTTGCCGCCCTGCAGCTCGAGGCCGACTCTGTGCCCACCTTCCGACTCGCCTTTGACCGGGCCGGCCGTCTCTTTCCCGCCGGTGACGTCCGGGGCTTCGAGCTCCACGCCCGGCTGCCGGCGCCCTGGCGCCCGCTCTCGCTCGAGGCGTGGTATACCGTCTGGACCGAGGGTCCGCTCTCCCTCTACATGCCGGCCGAGGCGTGGCGCGCCAGCCTCGTCTATCACGACCTGCCTCTGGCCGGCGGCAACCTGGAAGTGCTGGCCCGGCTCGAGAGCCGCGGCCGCGGCGAAATGCGCGTGCCCAGCGCAGGCGCTGGACGGGACGTCGTCCCCGACTTCGCCACGCTCGACTTCTACCTGCAGATCCGGGTGCTGGACGTGCGCGTGTTCCTACGCTGGGACAACATCACGAGTCGCCGCGACCTGCAGGATCTGCCCGGGCGGACGTTCCCTGGTCAGCGGGCGTTCTACGGCGTGAAATGGGAATTCTACAATTGAGGCGCCGCTGGCCGGCGGCGTTTGACCCACCCCCAGCGCTTTCGTACTTTACGCGCGACCGGGAGGCTCGATGATCCGGAGTATGACCGGGTACGGCGCAGCGGATCGCGAGACGGCTGCAGGGCGCCTGCAGGTCGAGCTGAAGACGGTCAATCACCGGTATTTCAGCGCGAACCTCCGCCTGCCCGCGCCCCTCGAGCGCTCGGAGCCCGAGATCCGGGAGCGGCTGCGCGCGTCTCTGCCACGGGGGCACGTCAGTTGCTCGCTGCGGCTCACCACGCCGGACTCCGCGGGCGAGTCGGCACCGCCCCTGCGGCTCGATGAAGCGCGGGCCCGGCAGTACCTGCAGGTGCTGCGCGCGCTCAAGGAGCGCCTCGCGCTGCCGGGCGAAATCGACCTGACGCTGCTGGCACGGTTCGGCGACCTGATCTTGCCCGCAGGAGAGGAAGAGGCGCCGCAAATCGCGCAGGAGGAGCTGCACCAGGCGCTGGACGCCGCGCTGCACCAGGTGCTGGCCATGCGGGTAGAAGAGGGGCGGCGGCTGCACCAGGACCTCGAGCAGCGGCTCCAGGCGGTGGAGCGGGCGCTGGACAGGATAGGCGAATGCGCCCCCGCGCGGCTGCTGGCCGAGCGCGACCGCCTGCGCCGTGCCCTGACCGAGTTGGCAGGGGACCCGGCGGTCGACGAGGATCGGTTGGCCCGCGAAGTGGCCTTGCTCGCCGAGCGCTGGGACATCAGCGAGGAAGTGGTGCGACTCCGCTCGCACATCGCGCTGTTCCGCGAGCTGCTCGAAGCCGATGGTGCGGAGCCGGTCGGCAAACGATTGGGGTTCCTCAGCCAGGAGATGCACCGCGAGACCAACACGATCGGCTCGAAGGCCAACGATGCCGCCATCGAGCACCAGGTCGTAGCCATCAAGAACGAGATCGAGCGGCTGCGCGAACAGGTCGAGAACGTCGAGTGAAGCTGCGCAGGCAGGCCTTCCCGCTGGTGATCTCGGCGCCCAGCGGCGCGGGGAAGACCACGCTGGCGCGGGCACTGGTCGAGCGCCAGCCCGGAGTCGTGTTCTCGATCTCGGCCACCACCCGGCCTGCGCGGCCGCACGAGCGCGAAGCGCGCGATTACGCGTTCGTGGATGACGCCGAATTCGATCGCATGGTCGCGGCCGGCGAGCTCGCGGAATGGGCCGTGGTGCACGGCCGTCGCTACGGCACGCCGCGCGCAGAGATCGAGAAGGCGCTGGCCCGCGGCGAGATCGTGGTCCTGGACATCGACGTGCAGGGTGCGCGCCAGATCCGAGCGGCCTTCCCCGAGGCGCTCCTGGTCTTCGTCTTGCCCCCCTCCGTCCAGGAGCTGGACCGCCGGCTCGCCTGCCGGGGGAGTGAAGCCGAGGAGGAGCGGCGGCGCCGCCTGGTCAACGCCAGGATCGAGCTGGCTGCGGCGAGTGAATTCGATTACCTGGTCGTGAACGAGGAGCTGGAAACGGCCGTCCAGACGCTGGAGGCGGTGCTGCTGGCGGAGCGGCACCGGGCGGCCCGGTCAACCAACCTGGCCGCGGAGATCCGAGAGATGGATCGGGAGCTGGCCAGGATCCTGGAAAGGAGCGCTTGAGATGCAGGTTTTCACCCCTTCTGAGCTGGCCAACCGCTCGGGGAGCAAGTACCTGGGCGTGCTCGTGGCGGCACGCTACGCCCGCGAGCTGAATGCCCTGCCGCGTGACGCCGTGCCCACGTCCCTCGAAAAGAAGCTGACCACCCGCGCGCTCGAAGCACTGGTGTCCGGCGACGTCGAGTTCCGACTCATCAAGCGGCGGCGAAAGGGGTTGTAGGCCCTTGGCCGGCGGGCCAGACCCCGATCCCGCCGCGCCCGGCTCTGCCCCCACGAGCCCGGCAGAACGGGCGGGCAGCGGGCTGCTCCCGCGCCGGCCGTGGCAGGGACGCCGTGTCGTGCTCGGCGTCTCCGGCGGCATTGCCGCCTACAAGTCCGCTCAGCTCGCCCGGGAGCTTACCCAGCTCGGCGCGCTGGTCGACGTCGTGCTCACCCGCGCCGCGGCCAGCTTCATTGGCCCACTCACCTTCGAGGCATTGACCGGCCGGCCGGTGGCAGGCGACATCCTGGCCGCTGGCCACGCCCTCGAGCATATCCGGCTGGCACGCGAGGCAGACGTGGTCTGCGTTGCGCCCGCGACCGCCGATTTCCTCGCCCGCGCCGCGGCCGGCCGGGCTGATGACATGTTGACCGCCGTGCTGCTGGCGACCCGGGCACCCGTCCTGCTCTGCCCTGCCATGAACGACCGTATGTTCGAACACGCGCAGACGCAGAGCAATCTGCGCCACCTTGGCCAAGCGCTGGCCTACCAGATGTGCGGCCCGGCCAGTGGACCCCTGGCCTACGGCGAAGGCGCGGGGCCGGGGCGGATGGAGGAGCCGGCGGTGATCCGGGAGCACGTGGGCCGGGCGCTGGAAGGCCAGACGGCGTTCCGCGGGCGCCGGGTCGTGGTGACTGCGGGACCGACCCGCGAGCCCGTGGACCCTGTGCGCTTCCTCTCCAACCGCTCCTCCGGCAGAATGGGGTTCGCTCTCGCCGCCGCAGCCTGGCGCCGGGGCGCCGATGTCCACCTGATCAGCGGGCCGACCGCCCTCGAGCCGCCAGTGGGGCCGGCACTGAGGCGCGTCGAGACGGCGGCCGAGATGGAGGCAGCGGTCCGCCAGGTGCTGCCTGCCGCCCATGTGCTCCTCATGGCCGCTGCCATCGCCGATTTCCGCCCCGCCCGCGCCGCACAGCAGAAGCTCAAGAAGGAGGTCGCGCCTGCGCTGCTCGAGCTGGAGCGCACCGCGGACGTGCTCCGCGTCACGCAGGAGGCTCGTGCTCCCGGAATGGTGGCAGTGGGCTTCGCACTGGAA
>JACQVE010000183.1 GCA_016209965.1 Gemmatimonadota bacterium
ATCGGCTGGCGGCCAAGGGATTAGCCGCCCAGCCCAACTTGTTGAGCCGTGTCAGCCCACCCCCCGCCGGGGACCTTTTGTCCCGGCCGTAGGTCGCTTTTGCCGGGGACCGGGGTCCTCGAAGCGCGCCGCGCGTGCGGCGGCCAGGGCGGGCCGACGGGGGGCGAGCGCAGGCGGTCGCGCAGGGAGAGCGCCGGGTGCCGCTCGGGAGGTGGGGGTGTCTCGAGGTCAGCCGCCCCGAGCCAACCGCGCGGCCGCCACCACCAGTCCCACTCCCAGCACGACATTGACGCGGCCCAGCCAGGCCGCCGTGCGGCGCAGCCGCAAACCCGCGGGCGAACCCGGCGCCGCCCGCGCCGCGGCCGGCCCGTAGAGGAAGTCGTGCAGCGCCTGGAGCAGCAGCATAGCCACGACGATGCCCAGCTTCCAGGCCAGGGCCGCGCCGTAACGGGTCCGCCAAAACGCCGGGCTCCCCAGGCCTTCGGCGTCCAGCAGTCCCCGGAAATAGAGGCTGGCCGCGCCGGTCAGGAGCAAGACTGCCACGGCGATCCAGCCCACCGTGCGGAACCGCCGGCCCAGGCGCTGGAAAAGCTCGGTGCGCAGCGTGGCCGGCTCGACGGCACGCAGCACGGGCGCGCCCACCAGGGCCAGGAAGAACATGCCGCCCAGCCAGAGCAGGGCGGCAAGCAGGTGGACCGTCACATTGAGGTAGTAAAGCGACATGACCTGGCCCTCATGTCACGGGCCTTCCTTGAATCGGCGCCGCCAAAACTGGCTCCGGGTTGACCACCAGCCAAGGTTAGCAGAGGCTCCCGACCAGTGCAATCGCAGCAGGCCATGATGCTTGACACCCCAGGTCGCGCGGAATAGGGTCCCCGGCGATGACCACGCGATCGTCGCTGCCGTTGGTCCTGCTCACTGCCATGATCCTGGGAGCGCCAGGGGCCGCTTCGGCGCAGACCGGCGCGGCGGCCCGCGACCGGCAAGCTCGGCCGGGTGCCGGGCGCGGCGTCGCCCTCCCCGAGCGCGCAGTGCGCCGCGACATCCCGCTCACGAACATGATCCGGCGCGCTTTGGCGGCGGGCACGCGTGATTCCACTGGCCGCCCGGGCCGCAACTACTGGCAGCTCCGGGTGGACTACACCATTGACGCGCGCCTGGACCCGGCCACGGCCACGGTCAGCGGCCGCGAGACGGCGGTCATCCACAACACCAGCACCTCGGAGCTGGCCTCCGTCCAGCTCCGCCTCGACCAGAACATCTTCGCGCCCGGCGCGCCGCGGCTGGTTTCGCTCCCGGTGAGCACGGAGGGCATGAAGCTGACCAGGCTGACGGTCGACGGCGTCGCCGTGGAGCTGAACCCGCCGCCGCCGCAGTTCCGCGGGCCGGGCCAGCCTCCTGCCCCGCCCCCGGTCCCGAGCGCGTACGGGCTGGGCGAGACCACGGCGCGAATCGTTCTACCCACACCCATCTCAGCCAACGCGACCAGCACTATCGAGGCGGAATGGAGCTTCCGCGTGCCTCCCGCGGAGGGTGGGCGCAGCCTGCGCATGGGCCGCTGGGGCGACACTCTCTTCCAGGTGGCGCAGTGGTACCCGCGCGTGGCTGTGTTCGACGACCTGCGCGGCTGGGACACCGACCCCTACCTGGGACCGTCCGAGTTCTACAACAACTTCGGCCGCTTCGACGTGCGGATCGAGGTGCCGGCCGGCTGGCTCGTCGGCGCCACCGGCGTGCTCCAGAACCCTGAGGAGGTACTCTCTCCGACCGCGCGGGAGCGGCTCGCACACGTCCTGGACTCGGATTCCCTGCATACCATCGTCGCCCCGGAAGAGCTGGGACCCGCGCAGGGCACGGCGCCGGGCGAGCGGCTGGTCTGGCACTTCGTCGCCGACAGCGTCGCCGACGTGGCCTGGGCGACCTCGAAGAGCTACCTCTGGGAGGCCACGCGCGCCACGATTCCCGGCAAGGGTGCGATTCCCATTTACATCCTCCGGCTGCCCGGCAGCGCCGCGGCCTACACGGGCGCGGCCGAGCGCGCCCGGCACGCGCTGGAATTCTACTCGAAGCTATGGATGCCCTACGCCTTCCCGGTGCTGACCCTGGCCGACGGCCCCGAGCGGGGCATGGAGTACCCGATGTTCATCATGTCCGCCACGGGCGCCGCCGACCATGAGGTCGGGCACCAGTGGTGGCCCATGATGGTGGGCGTGAACGAGACGTGGTGGGGCTTCATGGACGAGGGCTTCAACCAGTACATGAACATCCTCTCCGCCGCCGACCGCGCCCACCAGCCCCCCAAGCTGGACGGCCTCGGGCAGGCCTACGGCAGCTTCAGCGGGAACGAGCAGGAGGCGCCGCTCGTCTGGAACGCCAACTACGGCGGCCCTATGTACCGCTTCCAGGCCTATGGCAAGGCACCCTTGATGCTCTCCATGCTGGGCGGCGTGGTGGGCGACACGGCCGTCTGGCGCGCCATGAGCGAGTACGCCCACGCCTGGCGCTTCAAGCACCCCTCGCCCTGGGACTACGCCTTCTTCATGAGCAACGCGCTGGGGCGCGACCTGGGCTGGTTCTGGTACTACTGGCTCTTCACCACCGAGCGGGTGGACGGCTCCATCCAGAAGGTCACCAGCTCCGGCCGGCGCACCACGGTCACTGTCCACCAGGACGGCCAGATGCCCGCGCCCGTGGTGCTCAAGGTGCAGTTCGCGCCCACCGGCCCGGCCACCCGGCCGATGGCGAATGCGACCATGCTCGACAGCGCCACGGCGATCCTGACCTGGCCGGTCGACGTGTGGTTCGCGGGCAGCCGCACGTTCGACGCCGTGATGGAC
>JACQVE010000184.1 GCA_016209965.1 Gemmatimonadota bacterium
CATCTACGCCACGGTGCGGCGGGCCTGCCGCCTGGCGCGGGAGGGTGCGCCTGGCCCGGTGTTCGTCGAGATCCCGGCCGATCTCTACTTGTTCCGCCACGAGTTCGACAGGCGGGCGGGGGCGCCGATCCACGTTGGGCCCGCTGCGGCGCCCGCGCCGGCGGCGCCGGAGGTGGAGCGGGCAGCCGCGCTGCTAGGCGGGTCGCGCCGGCCATTGCTGTATCTCGGTTTGGGCGCGGCGGGGGCGGGACGCGAGCTGGTGCGGCTGGCGGAGCGGCTGGAGGCGGCTGTCGCCACGACCATACAGGGGAAGGGCGTCTTTCCCGAATCGCACCCGCTTTTCCTGTGGCCCGGCTTCGGCGACGCGGCGCCGGCGTTCGTGCGCGAAATCGTGGGCGGGTGCGATGCTACACTCGCCATCGGCTGCCGGTTCGGCGAAGTCGCGACCGGCAGCTACGGGCTGGTGCCGCCCGCGCCGCTGATCCACGTGGACATCGATCCGGCGGTGATCGGGCGGAATTACCCGGTGGAGCTGGGGATCGTGGCGGACGCCGGGTTGTTTGTGGGCGCGCTGCTGGAGCGGCTGGAGGTTGGGCTGGGGCCGAAGCCCGAAACATCAGAACGGGCGGGCAGGGGCGCAGGTAGGGGCGCGGTCAAGGGACGGCGCCCGGGAGCCGAAGCGGTTTGGCTGGGGGACGTGGTGGCAGGAGCGGCAGACAAAGCGGGAACGGGATCGGGATCGGGATCGGATTTGCGTCGGCGAACCCCTGACCGGGCCATGCGCGAGCGCATCCAGCAGGGGCACGAGGAGGTGTGGGCAGAGTGGCTGGGCGAGAAGGCAGAGAGGCGGGTTTCGCCGGCTCGGCTGATGCGGGGGTTACAGGAGCATTTCGGAGCGGACGCGATCTTCACGACGGATAGCGGGAACGGGACGTTCCTGGCCACGGAGCTGCTGCGGCTGGACAGGCCGGGGAAGCTGCTTGCGCCCGTGGACTACTCCTGCATGGGGTACGCGGTGCCCGCGGCAGTGGGCGCCAAGCTGGCGTGTTCCGAGGCGCCGGTGATCGCGCTGGCGGGCGATGGCGCGTTCCTCATGACCGGGCTCGAACTGCTGACGGCCGCCCATCACAGTGTCGCCATCGCCGTGCTGGTGCTGCGCGACCGGGAGCTGGCGCAGATCGCGCAGTTCCAGAGCGTGGCGCTCAACCGCAAGGCCTGCAGCGAGCTGGCGGATTACGACCTGGCGGGGCTGAGCCGGGCGGTAGGCGTGGAATGCCTGCCCCTGGACCGGGATGAGGAGATTCCGGCGGCGCTCGCGGAAGTGGAGCGCATCCTGGCCGGCGGGCGCCCCGTGGTGGTGGACGTGGCCATTGACTACTCGCGCAAGACGTACTTCACCCGGGGAGTGGTCAAGACCAACTTCCTGCGGCTGCCCTGGCCGGACCGCCTGCGCTTCATTGGCCGGGCGCTGGGCCGGCGCCTGCGGGCTTAGTGGTCGAATCCGCAAATACGGCCGCATTCGGCGTGGCCGTACTTATGAACTCGACCACTTAGCCTACGCATTCGCAATTCTGGAAGAGTGACACTTCACCACCGAGAACGCAGAGGACGCGGAGGTCCCGCTCACGGGTCGAGCAGCGCCTGCTTCACCGTTTCGAAGGCGCGGCGATCGCGGATCAGGCCAGGGTGGCTGGGGCAGCAGACGCGCAGGTTCAGCGCATGGGCGATCTGCGTGCTGTGCCGCGGGAAGACGCGAAGATCTGCCGGCGTGCGGATGGAGATGGCGCGCACGCCGGCCGGTACAATCCTTCCCCGATTCAGCCGCTCGAGGAGCGCGCTCCCCGGCCGCATTTCCCGGCCGCCCTGCCCCCACCCCAGGTAGGCGAGCCACGTGCCCTGGTGCGGCGTCGCGAGGAAGACCACGCGGCGCACATAGTTGCTGCCGCCCAGGTAGCTCAGGTAGTAGCGGACGGCGAGTCCGCCCATCGAGTGGGCGACAATGTCCACGCGCTGGGCGCCGGTGCGCCGGCGCAGGGTGTCCACGGCGGCCGCGATCTCGGCCGCGTGCGCCGCGTTGCTGCCCACCGGTTCGCGGAAGCCGATGGCGCGCGCCGCGTCTGCCGGCCAACCGTGGGCGAGGAAGCGGGCGCGTAACGGCTCGAGGTGCGCGGCGCGATCCTGCCACCCTGGAACGAGCAGCACGGGCGTCAGAGCTAGCGGCTCGGGCTCCCGGGCGGCGGACTGGCCCGCAGAAAGGGCGAGGGTGAAGGCCAGCGCGGTGATCATGGCACCTGTGCTACCCTCCACTCGCGGCCTCAGGTTCCCGCCGGCGGAGTCTCGGGGAAGGAAGTTGGAGCCATAGGCCGCGCGGGCTCTGCCGCGTCACCGGGCGGCAGGTTATAATGCGCTTGCACCGTAAGCGCGGCAGTGGCTGCTCACCTCGCAAATCTCGCCGGAGGTCTCCATGCCTGCAGTGACCTACGCCCTTCCGACCAAGCGCATCGCGGTAGGTGGCATCATCAACAATCAGTTCGAAGCGGCGGCGGAGCTGCTGGAGTTGGAGGCGTCCATGCGGCAGCGGCTGCGGCTGCCCTTCCGCGAGGTGACGGTGCAGGTGCCGGTGATGATGGACAACGGGCGGACGGAGATCTTCCTGGGCTACCGTGTGCAGCACAACGGCGCCCGGGGTCCCACCAAGGGCGGGATCCGCTACCACCCGTCCGTGGACCTGGAAGAGGTGCGCGGGCTGGCCGCGCTGATGACCTGGAAGACGGCGCTGCTGGACCTGCCGTTCGGCGGTGCCAAGGGCGGCGTGTCCGTGGACCCGCGTGAGCTTTCGCGCCGGGAGCTGGAGCGGTTGACGCGCAAGTTCACGGACCGGATCGCGCTGGTGCTGGGCCCGTATCGCGACGTGCCGGCGCCGGACATGGGCACCAACGCCCATGTCATGGCGTGGCTGCTGGACGAGTACAGCGGCCGGCGGGGGTATTCGCCGGCGGCGGTCACGGGCAAGCCGGTGGGCCTGGGCGGCTCGCTGGGCCGCGAGGAGGCTACCGGCCTGGGCGTGATGATGGTCATGCGCGAGGCCGCCCGCGACTTCGGTCTGGCGTGGGCCGGCGCCCGGGCGGCGATCCAGGGCTTTGGCAACGTGGGCAGCCATCTGGCCAGCTTCCTCGAGCGGGAAGGCGTACGCGTCGTCGCCATCACGGACCAGGGCGGCGGCGTGTACGCGGAGGAGGGGCTGGACATCGCGGCGCTGCAGGAGCACGTCGAGACGGCCGGCGGCGTGGCCGGCTTCCCGGGCGGCGACCCGCTGGGCAACGAGAAGTTGTGGCGGGTGCCCTGTGACTTCCTGATCCCGGCGGCGCTGGGCGGGGTGATCACGAAGGAAGACAATGTGCAGGACCTGGACTGCAAGATGGTGGTCGAGGCGGCCAATGGGCCAACCACGCCCATTGCGGACAAGGTGCTGGCCGAGCGGCGCATCCCGGTGCTGCCGGATTTCCTGGCGAATGCCGGCGGCGTGGTCGTCTCGTACTTCGAGTGGACGCAGAACCTGCAGCAGATGCGCTGGGAGCTGGCCGAGGTCTACGAGAAGCTGCAGCGCAAGATGACGGCCGCCTACCGCTCCGTGGCTGACCTGGCGCAGCAGCGGGACGTGCCGCTGCGCACGGCCGCGTACATGATTGCGGTCCGGCTCGTGGCGGAGGCGGAGGAGTTACGCGGGCACTGAGCGGCGGGCATCCAACGTGTTGCGCAGCCGCTGGCAGGCCTGGGCAGCGTGCCGGAGGGTTGCCGCCCCACCGGCCGCCGGCGGGCTTCAGCCGCCGGAAAGATCGTGTGGCGATGTCGCGGCAGCGGCCTGGTTGTCGCCCCGTAGCATCTGGGGTAAGGTGGTGAGCTCGAGGATGCGATAGCGCCGCTCGCCCCGGGGCAGGTGCACGATCACCTCCTCATCCAGGGACCGGCCCAGCAGCGCACTGCCCATGGGCGAGGCCATGGAGACGTGGCCGGCGTCCAGGTCAATGGCGTCTCCGGCCACCAGAGTGCAGGTTACTTCCTCGTTGCTGGCCAGGTCGCGCAGTCGCACGCGCGAGCCGAAGCCCACCCGATCCTCCGGGATCCCCTGCACATCGATCCGCGACAGCTCCCCCATGCGCTGGTTCAGGTGGTTGATCCGCGCCTGGACGAAGTGCTGCCGCTCGAGGGCGGAGGTGTACTCGCCGTTCTCGCCCAGGTCACCGTGCTCGAGGGCTTTCTGGATCGAGCGGGGCAGCACGACGTTC
>JACQVE010000185.1 GCA_016209965.1 Gemmatimonadota bacterium
GGCCAACTCCGCGCCGGCACCGCCAGCATCTTCGAGTTGACCGGCACGCAGACGGGCACGCAGGTGATCGAGCTGCGCAGTCCCAGCGGCGGCGATCCCGCCTCGAGCCTCGGCCTCGCCGTCTTGCGCGTACAGTGATGCGACTACGCCTCTACTGCGCGCTCGCCCTCGCCGCCGCCGGCTGCTCGCCTGGCGAACGGCGGACGGCGCCGCGCCCCCGGCCCGAGGCCGCCGCGCCCGCCGCGCCCGCCGCACCGCTGCCGGCGCCCATTGGCGCGCCACCCAGGCTTACAGTAGACACACAGCGAGGCACCATCACGGTGGTCGGCTCGATGCCGGCCACGCAGGTGGTGCTGCGGCCCAGAGACGGCGGCGCCGCCGTGCTGCTGGCGGGACCTGAGCTTGCCCAGCTCAAGCGGCTTGCGGGCGCGGAAGTATGGGTCGCCGGGAAAATGCTGGCTCAGGAACGAGGCACAGAAGGCGAGGGGCCGCCGCCGGCCGGGAGCAGGCGGCTCGAGGTGCACAGCTTCGCCGTCCGGGCGGTGGAGGGCGCCGCAGCTTTCGATGGGATACTGCTGGAAGACGGCGCCGGCCTCGCACTCCTCCTGGCCGACGGACGGAAACTGCCACTGGCGCACGCGCCCGCCACGCTTCGCGACTGGCTGGGCGCCCGCATCTGGGTGGCCGCGCCCGCCAACCTGGGAAGCGGCGCCTTCGGCTTGATCCGGCCCCGCCCCTAGCTTCAGCCGCTCGCCGGCTTCCAGCGCCCGTACGGCAGCGTCGGAACCGGCCGCACTTTGCCACCCCAGATAAACGCGGCAATAACAGGGCGCGAAGGCGGCGCGCCCCGGTCCAGGATCACGATCCCCGAAGCCTCCTCCGGCCGCTCCGCCGACTCCGGCTCCCGCGACAACACCTCCATGGCACACTCCCCTGCACAGGCCACCCGCACCCGGCTTCTGGATCGCCTCCGCCATCACGGGCCGTCCGCCATGCGAGGGCGCACCGGGTGCCAAGGCGCGCCCCGAGCAGGTAACGTACCACACCCCGAGCGGCACCTCGATCTCCTGAGATGACAGTGGGTTACGCGTCCTGTTCCGCCGCCGTCTGCCACCCTTCTGTCTCCCGCCCAGGTCGGCCGCCCGTGTCAGAACGACACAGGCGCAGCCAGCGGCGGTAGCTGGGCAGCTCGAGCCGGCGGAAGATCAGCGAGTCGACGGCATCGCGCAGCAGGATCTCGGTGAGGGGGTACTGCCCGTCGGTGGAGGGCTGGAGCTCGCGGACCGCCTGGTCGGCGATCTGCAGCAATTCGTCCCTGCTGATCCTGCTCTTGTGTTCCTCGATCTGCTCCTCGACCCATTCGAGGTAGCGCTGGCGGGGCGTGTTGCGGGGCGCGGCCATGAGCGGACAGAGTAGGCGGCAGGGCAGGCCGGCACAAGTCCGGGAGGTTCAGGACTGGCCGGGTCGGAGCAGGGAGTGGGCGGCGACGATGGTGCGGGCGATCTCGGCCATGGGCAGGCCGCGGTTTTCCGCCTCCCGGTTGAGCAGCGCCAGGGCCTCTTCCTCGGAGAGGCCGCGGGCCTGGATCAGGATGCCTTTGGCCTGCTCGATGACCTTGCGTTCGCGGATCTCGCGCTCGATCTGGGCGGCTTCATCCGTGAAATGGAGCCACTCCTGGAAGCGGTTCCGCGCCACGCTGATGGCGGGGGCGAGGTCTGCGAGCGAGACCGGCTTGACCAGGTAATGGAACACGGGGCTGCGCGTCGCCTGGGCAATGAAGTCGGGGTCGCTGTAGCCGGTGAGCAGCAGGATGGGGATGGGCGTGATCCGGAAGATCTCGCGCGCTGCCTCCAGCCCCGACACTTCCGGCATGCGAATGTCCAGGATGGCGAGCTCGAGGGAGTGGGTTCGGGCCAGCTCGATCGCCTCACGGCCATTGCGGGCCGGACCCACGACCTCGTGTCCCAGGGCTTCGAGTTGCGCCTGGAGCGCGAGGGCGTTCAGCGGTTCGTCTTCGGCAACGAGAATCCTGAGCTGCGTCGCCATTCTGCCGACTCCGGGGATCGGCGTTAGTGGCTGGTCACCGAAATCCCGGCGGCATTCGACTGCTCACCGGACTTCGGAGAGGAGCCACTGGATCCCCGCGGCTGCCGCAACTTTGGCGCCGGCCGCTCCACTCCCCGTGCCCTCGCCCTCGCGCTACTGGACTGGGGCACGCTCGGCGCCGGCGTCGGCGACAACGAAGCCCTCCAGGCCGGCGGCGTTGATGCGGCGGGCCAGTGCGTCGGCGTCGGCTCTGCTGCCGAAGCGGCCTACGCGCACGCGGATCAGCTCGCTACCCGCGACGTACACGATCCGGGGCTCGAATCCGGCCGAGCGCAGTTCGCTGGCGATCTTTTCCGCGCCGGCACGCGCGCGGAACGCGCCCGCCTGAACCGCATACCTGGCGGCTGCCGCGCGCGCGGGCGGTGCGGGGGCCGGCCTCACCGCCAGGCAATGCCGCCGCTCCTCGGCTCGCAGCATAGTCACCAGATCGGCGTCACTGCTAGGCGCTGCCAGCCCGCGCGCGGCTGCGCGGCACGCCTCCTCGCCCTGGCGGCCGGCCGCGTAGGCGCGGGCGAGCCAGAGCAGGCCGGCGGCGCGGCTGGGGCTCTGCGGGTAGTCTGCCGCCAGGCGCTCGAGGTAGGCGAGGCCGCGACTGGTGTCGCCCGCGGCAAGCAGTCCCTGCCCCAGCCGTAGCAGCGCCTCGGAGGCCTGAGGCGCGGTCGGGTAGCCGAGGACGAGGGCGAGGTAATCCGCCTGCGCGGTGTCGCGATCGGTGGCGAGGCTGGCGCGCAGCAGCAGGGCGCGGGCGTGGAGGCCCCCGTCCGCCGGCGCTGCTGCGGCCGCGGCTTCCTGCCACCAGCGCGCCAGCGCGCTACGGGCGGCCGCGTAGTCGCCGGCCCGGGCCAGCGCCTCCGCCCGCTCGACTGCGCCGGCCTGGGGCAGGGCGGCGACCGGGCGGGCGGCGGCAAAAGCCAGCAGGAGTGCGAGCCGCCTCATGCAGCGTCCGCCGCCCGGGCGTGCGCCTCGAGCCGCAGCAGGAGTTCCTGCAGCACGCGATCATCGCCCACCCCGGTGGACTTGATCAGCCGGTCCGCGCGCAGCAGGTCGGCCAGCACGGCATCCAGGGCCGCGGGCGTCCAGCGCCGAGCCTGAGGCATGAGCCGCCGCGCCAGCCAGCGCTGGCCAGCCGGCAGCTCGGCCTCGAGCGCCCGCTCCCCGCCGTGTGCCGCCAGCGCCAGGCGCAGGAACTGGAGACCCAGCCCGGTGACCAGGCTCACGCCCGTCTCGCCCGCGTCCAGCAAGACGGGCAGGGCGGCGCGCGCTTCCGCGAAGCGCGCGCCGCCCACCATGTCGAACCACTCCCAGCGATTCTGCCGCGGCAGGCGTCCCACCACCGCCTCGACGTCCGCCACGCCCACGCGGCGGCGCGCGCCGACGTAGTCCCGCAGCTTGTCCAGTTCCCGCAGCAAGACGCCCAGCTCGGGCCCGATGGCGACACCCAGAGCGCGGGCGGCCTCCGGGTCGAGATCAAGACCCTCCGCCTGCGCCCGCGCCATCAGCCAGCCGGGCGTCTCCCCAGGCCCGAGGGGCAGGAACTCGACGGCGACCGCCCTCCGCTTCAGGCGCTCGTATAGTTGCGCCCGGCTGCCCGCCGGAATGCGCCCGAGCAGCACCAGTGCGAGGCCTGGGGCGGGCCGGTCCAGCAGCGCCTCGACCATTTCCCGCACCCGAGGGAGCCCCGCCAGCGCTTGCGCCTCCCGCACGATCACCACCCGCCACTCCGCCATGAGCGGCGGCATGCCGAGCACCGAGCCCAACCTCTCCACTTCCAGCTCGGCGCCATGAAACTGGTCGAGGTTGAAGTCCCGCATGGCTGGATCGAGGTGGGCCCCGACAATGCGGGCCGCCGCCTCCTCCTTCAGGAACTCTTCCTCGCCGAACAAGAAAAACACGCCGCCCCGGCGCCCGGCCGCCAGGGCCTCGGCCAGCGCGTCCGGAGCCAGGAGCGGCATGGAGGCGCCTCTACCGCGCCCGCGTGTCAGACGCCCAGGCGTTGCGCTGCAGCCACTCCGCAGGGCGGAACGGCGGCGGACCGACCAGCAGCGGGGAGAAAGGACCGGGTGCCGAGAGACTGGTTGTCAGTAGCGAGGGGAAGAAGAAGGACGAGGTTGGGTCTCCGGGTTGTGCTGGCGGGCGCCCGTTGGTGCGGCCCGCCCAGAGCGGGCCGAACAGCCTGCTGTCCCATGCAGACTCCGCGGCCCGCCCGGCGGCGCCGGAGCGCCAGACCGGAGACTCTTCTGGCGTGTCCCAGACCCTGGTGCCCCAGCCCGAAAGCGGCGAGGGTGCACCGCCCGCCCCGCCCGTGTCCAGCAAGGCAGGGAAGAAGAGGCCCACCCCACCACGCTGGAGATCGGCAATATGAAGGGGAACGGCCTCGCGCAGCAGCAGCGGCGTCCAGGCAATGACCGCAAGCACCCCCGCTACGACCAGTGCCACCGCCGAATTCCCGCCGGAGCCGCGCGGCGGCGGCCACGACTCGTCCTCCAGGTGCAACAGTCGATGGCGCAGCCGCCATTCGAAATCGCCCGAAGCTTCCACGGCGGGCAGCGACTGCACCAGCCGCAAACCCTCGCGCACCACGCTGTCATAGCGCCCGCAAGCGGCGCAGTCGTCCGCGTGCTCTCGCCAGCGCGCGCCGTCCAGCGGATCCATCAGCCCGTCCAGATACTCAGAGTGGCGGGCCAGAAACTGATCGCATGTCATGCGTGTGGTACGTCCCGTCCAACTCCCGGGTTCCGGCCGTGTCCGCAGCGCCCGTACTACTGCCGCACGGGCCCGGGGGTTCCATCGCTGCCACGGCGCTAGCCAGGCAAGCCGCGATCGGGTGGAAGGGAGGGGAGGCCTGGTGGTCGAATTCACAAGGACGGCGGCATTCGGCACCGTACTTGTGAACTGGACCACTAGCCCAGCATGGGCGCAATGATCTGCGCGAAGTTGTTGCGCGCGCGGTTCAGCCGGCTCTTCACCGTACCCAGGTTCACGCCCGTGATCTCAGAGATCTCCTCGTACGTCTTGCCCTGCATCTCCCGGAGCACGAAGACCACGCGATGATGTTCCGGCAGCCGGGCAACGGCCTTCTCGACGATCTCCTTCAGATGGCGCTTGCGGTAGAGATCATCGGGGCGGTAGGTGTTGTCCTCCCACTCGAGGGGACGGTGGTCCGACTCCCAATTCTTGCGGATCGTCTGGAACAGCACCAGCGGGTTGCGCGACCGGTTGCGCAGCTCGTTCTTCGCCAGGTTGCCGGCGATCGTGTACACCCAGGTCGAGAACTTCTTGGACTGGTCGAAGCGGTGCAGATGCCGGTAGACGCGGATGAACGTCTCCTGCACCAGGTCCTCCGCCCGGTCCCGGTCGCCGATCGTGCGGTAAATGAAATTCAGCAGCCGCTGGTGGTAGCGCTCTACCAGCTCGCCGAAGCAGCGCGTCTCGCCGCCCAGGAACGCGGCCACCAGGCCACTGTCATCGAGCTCCCGAATGGGCCGCGCTCGAGAGCCGCTTTGGGCCTTGGCCGCGCCAATCATCACATCAACCATGGTACCCCCATTCAGGGCGGGAGGACCGCGCGGAGCGTGTGGACGCCGCGTCCGTTTGCACGGCCCCGGGCTCGCCAGGAGCGCAGGTTCCATACCACCCCCAGGGCGCGCCACCCGTCTCACCAAAAACC
This sequence comes from Gemmatimonadota bacterium, assembly GCA_016209965.1. Taxonomy (NCBI): domain Bacteria; kingdom Pseudomonadati; phylum Gemmatimonadota; species Gemmatimonadota bacterium. The sequence goes on from JACQVE010000185.1 coordinate 5,774, forward strand.
CCTGCCGTGCAAGGCGTCCGGCCGCCATTGCCCGATCTTTCCGCCACCCGTCCGCCTCCCCGCTCGTCCTCGCCGGAGGACAGGGGCGGGATGCAAAGTGTACAGTTTTTAGCGCAGACGCGTCAGAATGTAGCGGGACGCGTACAGCAGTGTGCAGATCGTCTTCGCGTCCACGATCTGCCCGTCCCGGATCCACTCGAGCGCGCGAGAGAGCGGCATATCGACGAACTCGATGAACTCGTCGTCGTCGCGCGCAGTCTGCCCGGGTGAGACGCGCTCCGCGAGGAAGAGGTGAATCCGCTCGTCCGTGAACCCCGGCGTGGTGTAGATCGTGGTGAGGAACGCCAGCCTCTCGGCCACCAGCCCTGCCTCTTCCTCGAGCTCCCGTCGCGCGCACGCCTCCCAAGCCTCCCCCGGCCGTTCCGGCCGGCCGGCCGGCACCTCGATCAGTGAGCCGTCGGCGGCGTGGCGATACTGACGGAGCAAACGGATCCGGGGATCGGACGCCGCCGCCTCATCCAGCAGCGGGAGTACTGCTGCGGCCCCCGAGTGACGGACCACTTCGAGCTCTCCCGTGGACCCGTCCGGGAAGCGCACCGTGTCGAGCACGAGGCGCACGATGCGCCCGTCATAGACCAAACGGCTGGCCAGCAGTCCTGGTTCCCCGCCTGGCGCGGTTACGGCTGCCGGCTCCGGCGCGTTCCGGGGGCCAGGGGCGCGACGTCGCTCATCCATGGTCTAAGGATGGGGAATTTTGCTGCTAACTTCAAGTTTATCAATCGGTTTGCACAATCTCGACGGGCCCGGCGCCCAGCTCCTCTAGCCCGGTGGCCACGGCAGCGGCGTCGCCCACAATGACGATGGCCAGGCCCGGGGCGTGCAGGTGCTGCGCCGCCGCCCGGTGCACTTCCGAAGGCTGGACGGCGGCAATGTGCGCCCGGTAGTGCTGCAAGTAGTCGTCCGGCAAGTCGAAGATGACGAGCTCGGCGACGTGTTCGGCCATCTGCTCGGCGGTCAGGAGCTCGAGGGGGAAGACGCCAGCCAGGTAATCGCGTGCGGCAGCGACTTCCAGCTCGCCAGGCGTCTCCTGGCAGAGCACGGAAAGCTCGCGCAGGATTTCCCGGACAGCCAGGCCCGTGCTGGGTGTTGCGACGGCCACATCAATGAGAAATGGGCCGGCACCGCGCCGGAAGGCGAAGCGGCTGCGGGCGCTGTAGGTGATGCCGTGCTTTTCGCGCAGGCACAGGTTCAGCCGCGAAGTGAACATGCCGCCCAGCAGGGCATTCAGGACCTGGAGCGTGAAGTAGTCGGGGTGCCGCCGCTCGACGCCGATGCGCCCGATGCGGATCTCTGACTGCACCGAGCCGGGCCGGTCCACGACGAAAATAGTGGTGCGGGTCGTGGCGGGGCACACCTCGAGCTCGAGCGCCGGCGGCGGCCCGGCGCTCCAGTGGCCGAGATAGCGGGCCGCCAGCCGTTCCGCGCCGGCGGCGTCGATATCACCGGCAAGAACGAGGGCGGCGCTCCCGGCGCGGTATCGGCTGCGGTAAAACGCCTCGAGGTCCGGCGGCCCCACGTCTTCCAGGCTGGCCCTCGTTCCCAGCAGCGGCTGGGCGTAGCGGCTGCTGGGCGCGTAGATGAATCGCAGCGCCATGTCATTGGCCAGTGCGCCCGGCTCCTTGCCCCGCTTCAGGATCGCGGCGATCTGCTCCTGGCGCAGCCGCTCGACCTCGGGGGCAGGGAATCCGGGCTCGAGCAGCAGCTCGGTGAGCAGTGCGAAGGCGGGATCGAGCCGTTCCCGCGCCACCGTGATGGAGAGCAGGGCCGCATCCCACGTCACCCGGCTTTCCAGCTCGACCCCCAGGTGCTCGAGTTCCCAGGCCACCTGCTCGGCCGTGCGCGTGCGCGTACCCGTTTCCAGAGCCTGGGCAGTGAGCCGTGCTACTCCTGCTTTCCCGGCCGGCTCGGCGGCCGCGCCGCCGTCCAGGACGAATTCTGCGGTCACCAGCGGCAAGGCTCCGTGTGGCGCGGCGACGACGGAGATACCCGCCGCACCTGCGGGCCGCCCCAGCCGTTGGACCTGCGGGGGCGGCATGGGCCGGATGGGCCCCGGGACGGGAGGCGCCGTGCGGTCCAGCCCCCTCACGCTCGGCCCCCGACAGGAAGATAGAGCAGCGCCGCGCGGTTGTCCGCGCCCAGACGGTTGCTGGCGAACTCGCGGACGTGCTCCGGTCCAACGGCCAGGATCCGGTCCAGCTCCGTGTTGATCCGGCCAGGGTCGTCGAAGAGCATGGTGAACATCGAGAGCTGGTCCGCCCGCTCCTCCAGGTGCTGCAGCTCGCGGAGCTGCCGTGCCTGGATGAGCCGCGCGGCGCGCTCGACGTCCGCGGCAGACAGCTCGCGCAGCGCAGCCACCTGCTCGAGCAGCGCCGCTTCCAGGACCGCAGCGTCGACACCCGGCCGCGCCGTGGCCCAGAGGACCAGCATTCCGGCCCCCACCACCACCGGGAAGGCATACGCCGCTACGTCCTGCGCCAGTTGCCGCTCTCGAACCAGCCGGCGGTAGAGGAGTGAAGCCTTGCCCCAGGCGAGCACGTGCGCCGCCACGGCCGCCGGGTAGAACTCGCCCGTGCCATAGGGCGGGATCCGGTACGCCAGGTACAGCCGCGGCACGGAAACGTCCTGCTCCACGACCTGGCGCACCTCGGCGCCCAGGCGCGGCGGCAGTCCGGTCGTCCCGGGCACGGGCGGCACGGCCGGCCCGGCTGGGATCTCGCCGAAATATCGCTCGATCAGCGCCGGCGCCTGGTCCGGATCAAAATGGCCACACAGCGTCAGCACGGCATTGGCCGGCGAGTAGTAGGTCTGAAAGAACTGCTGCACCTCTTCCAGGCGGGCAGCATCCAGATCAGGCATCCAGCCGATGACCGGGTGGTGGTAGGGGTGCTCCGGCGGATACAGCAGCGCCTGCAGCCGCTCGTCCCAATCGCCGTACGGCCGGTTGTCGACGCGCCAGCGGCGCTCGTTCTTCACTACCTCGCGCTGGTTGTCCAACTTCTGCTGCGTCATGGCCGCGAGCAGCCAGCCCATGCGGTCGGCCTCGAGCCACAAGCCGAGCTCCAGGTAGTGAGCCGGCAGCAGCGCGTAGTAATTCGTCCGGTCCAACCAGGTGGAGCCGTTCGCCGTGCCGCCCGCCTTCTCGAGGTAGGCGAAGTATGCCGTTTCCGGCACGTGCGCCGAGCCCTGGAACATCATGTGCTCGAACAGGTGGGCAAACCCGGTGCGGCCTGGCTGTTCATCACGCGAGCCGACGCCGTACCAGATGTTGATGGCGATCACCGGCTGCGTCGCGTCGGGCGAGAGCACGACGCGCAGGCCGTTGTCCAGCCGCAGCCGGTAGTAGGGGACGTGGATCACTCGAACGTTTGGCCTCCGGCGAGTGGAAGCGCGGCGGCTCGGTGCAAGCGGCGGGCCGGCCGCGCAGCGTCGCGTTCAGCGGCTGCCCAGCAGGGCGGCAGCCGGGAAGACCACGCTCTCGCGCAGCACGTAGCGCCAGCGCGTGCCGCGCGCCCGCGTAATGGGGCTCCCGGTCGTGGGCGCGCGGTACGGCCGCAGGCCGGACCGTCGCGCCAGCAGCTCGAGGCGCAGCATGTGAAACGGATCACTGACGATCAGGGCGCGGTGCAGCCCCTGAGCGCGCATGAGGGCGGCCGCCGCGCTGACGGATTCGGCCGAAGTCAGGCCGCGGCGCTCGACCAGGATGGCGGCATCCGGAACGCCGCGCGCGGTGGCGTAGCGTCTGGCCACCTCGGCCTCGCTCAGGGTGTCTCCGGAGCCCACCCCGCCCGTGAACACGAGCCGGCGGGCCAGCCCGCCGCGGTAGAGCGCCAGCGCATGATCGAGGCGTGCCCGGAACACCGGTGAAGGCTGACCATTGTACTGTGCAGCGCCGAGAACCAGAATCGCGTCGGCGCGCCGGAGCTGCGGCCGCGCGCCCGCCAGCAGCACCAGCCCCACGGTAGCGAGCCAGAGGGCGAGAATCGCCCCCAGCAGCGAAACGACCGCCTGGAGCAGGGTTCGCACGGATGCGCAAGGGCTGCAGCTACAGCGGCTGCGTCAGCCGCTCGCGCAGCACGGAGGGGCCCAGGTCGTCCAGCAGCATGCTGCGCGCGGCCTCGGGCCCGCGGGCGAGCCGTTCCTCCGCCTCCTCCATGAGCGCGACGTCGCTTCCCGAAGCCACGTAAGCCGCCCGCGCCAGCGCGGCCTGAGCCGCAGCGTCCCACCCCACCACCGCAGCGGCCAGCCCGGCCAGGATATGCGCCTCGGCATCGTCGCCTCGCTCTTCGGCCGCCTGGATGAGCGCTTCGGCTGCTGCCTCGAGCATGTCCAGCTCCGCGTACATGAGCCCGAGCAGCAGGCGGGTCCAGGCGTCATCCGGCGCCAGATCGAGTGCGGCCTCGAGCTCCTCCGCGGCCGCCTCGAGCTCGCCCTTCAGCGCCAGCGCGATCCCCAGTTCGCCGTGCACAGTGGGATCCTGCGGCGCGAGCTCCAGCGCCGCGTGCAGGTGGTGCATCGCCTCCTCGAACAGCCCCTCGCGGGCGAGGTAGGAGCCGTACTGCAGCCGGGCCATGGGCACGTCCGGACCAGTCAGCGCTGCAGCGCGCAGCGCCGCCTCCGCGTCCGGGTCATCGAAGGTGGCCAGTCCCGAGCCGGCCAGCGCCAGCAGGTGGGGGTCCGCCGGATCCTGGGCCAGGCAGCGGCGGAAGTACTCGTACGCCGTCCCCTCATTGCCCATCTCCCGCTCGGCGAGGCCCAGCCAGCCCAGCAGGTAGGGGTCCTCGGGCTCGGCCTCGAGCGCTTCGAGCAGGAGGTCCGACATCTCGTGCCAGCGCCCCTCGTCCCCCAGCGCCAGCGCCCGGCTCAGCACCTGCTCCAGCTCGGTCATTCGCCACTAGGCTCCAAATTTCGCCAGCCGACCGGCGTGCGCCAGCACCACGGTCATGAGGTAGTGTGCGGGCAACAATCCCAGCTCACCCGAGCGGCACGCGGTCTCACCGAAGGCGTGCGCATCGCTGCCGCGCGCCCAGCGCGAGGCGAGCAGCACCGGCACAGGGTGCCACGAGTGTGCGCGATATCGCGCGGGCGTAGAATGATCGCCGGTCACGACCAGTACGTCCGGCCGCAGCGCCTGGATCCGCGGCACCAGACGGTCCACGGCCTCTATGGCTGCAACCTTGGCGGCAAAGTCACCGTCCTCCCCCCGGGCATCGGCCGCCTTGAAGTGCAGGAAGTGGAAGTCGTAGCCGCTGTACTGCTGCTCGAGTGCGGCCACACTAGCCTCATCCGATTCCGGCACCGGCTGCACGTCCATTCCCAGCAGCCGCGCCACACCGCGGTACATGGGATAGCGTGCCAGCGCCACGGCCCGCAGCTTGTAGCGATCGGCGAGGGACGGGTAGCGCTGGTGCGCGGCAAAGCCGCGGGCCAGCACGGCGTTCGCCCGCGGCTCGTCCGAAAGCACGCTCTGCGCCTGGTCCAGCAGTTCCTGCACCAGCCGGGCAGTCGCCTCGGCGCCGTCCGCCAGTGGCCGCACATGCAGCGGCGGCACGCCCGTCTCCTGCGGGTCCGTGTCCGACAGCGCAGCGGACAGCTCCTCGCCCCGCAGGATGAGCGCGGCGCGGTGCTCCTTTTCCGGCTCGAAGAAGATTTCCGCGCCCGCCGGCGCCTGCACCCCAACCCTCAGCTTCGCCACCAGGCGCAGGCACTCCTCATCCGACGGGCGCCCCGCCCGCCGGTCGACGACCAGCCCATCCCCGTCGAGTGTGGCGAAGTTCAGCCGGACGGCGACATCGCCCTCGCGCAGCTCGAACCCGACCCCCAGCGCGCTGAGCACGCCCCGTCCCATGCTCCAGCGCAGGGGGTCGTAGCCGAAGAGCGCCAGGTGGCCCGGCCCGCTGCCCGGCGTGATCCCGGGCGCCACCGGCTCGAGCAGCCCCAGCGCTGCGGATCGGGCCAGGGCATCCAGCCCGGGCGTGGCCGCAGACTCGAGCTCGGTCCGGCCTGTCTCCGGGTCCGGCAGCCCACCCAGCCCGTCCAGCACCACGAACACGATCCTGGTCTCACCGTGCTCGACCAGGTCGTCCGGCAGAACCATCGGCATTGTTACCCTCCCGTGCGGCTGGCCGCGGTAGATATGGAGGAGGGCAAGGGCAGGGGCAAGGGCCGGGGTACGTCGCTTCCCTTAAAACCCTTTGGAAGTAGCCCTCTGGCCGGAGGTTACGACCGTGCGCAACAGGCGAGGCCTCCTCGCACTTGCTGTACTGGGCGTAGTCGCGGCCGGCGCCCTGGGGCCGATATGGAAGCGGCTGAGGCACCGTGCCCCGGCGGGTGAGCTGCGGCTGGTGGTGAATGTCCCGGCCTGGGCAGGCTCGTTCACGGTTACGGCTCTCCCACCGTGACGGCCCAGGAGCTCGAGCGCGTGCGCCGCGACCCGGCCTGGCGCGCCTCGGCCGAGGCGGATCGGAGGCTGCGCCTGGCCGGGAAGCCGGCGAACCCACCGGCGTCGCGGACAGCCTGAGCTACGCGCGGCTGGCGCAGCTCGCCATTCCTTGA